>DAOWER010000169.1 GCA_030638405.1 Candidatus Eiseniibacteriota bacterium
CAACGCCCGGGATCGGTAACGCACTGCGGGTGGACGGGGACTGCGACCACGACGGCCGCGAGGACATCGGCGTCCTCGCCCAGAAGAGCGGCTTACCCTTCTACCGCAATCAGCTCCGGGTCTATTCTCCTTGGGAAAGCCCGGACGTGATCTCGGCCCGCGTGACCTTCCCCGACGGCGGCGAGGTCCTGAGGCAGGGCTCCATTCGCAAACTGCGCTGGGCAGCGGCAGTCCCGACCGAACAGGGACCCGCCCTCGTGGACATCTATCTCTCCACCGGCGGCCCGGCCGGTCCCTGGACCCCGGTCGCTCTGGACATTCCCGACAGCGGGGCCTACGAGTGGCAGGTTGCGGGCGAGGTCTCCTCCAGGTGTTTTCTGGAAGTGCGGGTCAGTGCGGGCGGCGATCTCGCCGTCGCGCGTTCGCCGTCACCGTTCTCCATCCTCGGGAGCGGGACCGGCGTCGTTTCGTGGGCCACCGACGACGGTCTGCTGCGGAGCCATCCCAACCCGACCACCGGACGCACACGTCTCACCTGGAGCCAGTCGACTCGCTCGGCAGCGACCCTTTGTGTCTTCGATATCCGCGGACGCCTCGTCGACCGGCAGCGCATCGAACGGGGACGCGAGTTCCTGGACTGGACGCCGCCGACGCAGCTTGCGGCCGGTCTCTATCTGATAGAGCTCAGGACCGGTCAGGAAAGGGTGCGGGGGAAACTGCTCCTGCTGAGGGACTGAAGAGCGGACATTGACGTTGGGCGGGACTCTGCAACAACACTCACTGAGCTAGAGGGCGGCCATGCAGAACAAGACGAAGATAGGGATCATCATCTGCGACCGGTACGGCCGTTGTGCCGGTGGCAAGTGCTTCCGGGCACTGAGGAACAGGGAAGGCGCGTTCAGCATCTACAAGGACACAGAAGTTGAGCTAGTTGGCTACACAACGTGCGACGGGTGCCCCGGCGGCAACGTCGAGTATGCGGGGGACGAGATGGTCAAGAACGGGGCTGAGGTAATCCACCTCGCAACGGGTCTCGTTGTGGGGTATCCGCCCTGTCGGAACATCGGCACGTTCAAGGTCCTTCTTGAAGCTCGCCACGGAGTGAGAGTAGTCGTGGGAACGCATCCCATCCCCAGGAAGTACTGGGAGATGCACAAAGCACTCGGGACCTGGGAGGCCGAGTCGTGGAAATCGCTTCTGGAACCGACGATGGCGGACGAAGCGACACGCAAGTCATACGACTAGGTCAGACTCGGTGCACGAGAACGCGGCGGCACACGCCGCGCCACCGCACGCTCGCGTGAGGGTGGTTGCCGGCGGTGGTGGAGTGATGCGAGGTATCTGTGGGGGACGCACGCAAGCTTGTTGAGGATATGCGCGAGTACTACGGGGCGCGTGCGCCCTGGCACGACTGCTACATGGGCTACACCGACAACGCGGCGCTGGAGGAGTTGCTGGCTCCGATCGTCGCCGTCGTGGAAGAGCTCCTGTCCGGACGCGACGTGCTCGAGGTGGCCTGTGGAACGGGCAACTGGACTCAGGTCCTGGCGAGGCGCGCGGCCAGCGTACTCGCCACGGACGTCAACGAGACGACACTCCGCAGAGCGGAGGCGAAGGTCCGTCCGGCAGGAGCTGCGAGGTTCCAGGCCGCTGACGCGTACACTCTCGAGGGAATGCCCGGCGGTTTCACCGGAGCCTTCGCTTCGGACTGGTGGTCCCACGTGCCCGGGTCGCTTCTCCCGGGCTTCCTGGACAGCCTGCACGGGCGGCTCGAAGGGGGCGCTCGCGTCGTGTTTCTGGACATGCTGCCGAGGGACCATCCCGACCTCACGCCGTACCGGCACGACGGCGAGGGAAACGCGATCTGTCGCAGGACGCTGCCGGATGGCCGGGTGTTCGATGTCGTGAAGAACTTCCCGAGCAGAGGCGACATACTCGAGTCCGTGACCGGGAGAGGGGAGAGCGCGGAGTATCACGAGTGGCGCGAACTGGGGCGGTGGCTGGTCACCTACACCGTTTCGGCCCCACCGCGCGGATAGCGTGGCAGGGCGACGGGCAACAGCGACGACGTGGGGCGAATCCATTTGTTTTGGTCGACGCGCGGGATGTCCGGATCGCGGAGGGCGACGCACGGGATCTCCGGATTGCGGGGGGTGACGCACGGGATCTCCGGATTGCGGGGGGTGACATCGTCGCGAGGCGCTCGAGAAGGGGCATCGGGAGGCCTGACGTGAAACGGCTGTCTGTGATCGCGGTCCTTCTGGCCGCGGCATCTCTGCTCCCGGGGTGCAGCATGAAGAACCCCACGTGGGCGGACTCGATCAACCCGTGCTGCGGCCAGGATCTTGTGCTCCGCGGAATCGACCCGCCCGAGGACCGCTGCGCCGACATCGTGGTCGACCAGGAGACGGCCCGCCGCTTGATGGCCGACGTCGCCAGCGGCAGCGGGATGACGCACTGGCACGTTCGGTTCATTCCGGGCGGCCCGGCGTGCATCTGGTGTGAGTGGCCCGGGCTGACCGACGACGCGTTCCGAGACGTGGAGCCGCCTGAGGAGGTCCAGGCGCGCGCGAGGGAAGCGGCACAGGGCGACAGTAGCGCACCGTTGGCCCCCGAGGCGCCTGAGCAGGAGTGACGAGCATCGGAACCGACGGAACATGCGCGGGTGTGTGGCCCCGATTCACCGCCCTGGTCGCCGACATCATTCTGATGTCGTGCGTGTTCTTTCCCGTGACCCGCATCGTCAAGGGCACGTGGCTTATGTCCGCGTCGAACCACGACTGGGTTCGAGGATGGTTCGTGTCGGACCCGCTGTGTCTCTCGTTCCTCGTGGTGATGTTTCTGTACTTCGTTCTTCTCGAGGGACTGGTCGGCGCGACGGTCGGTAAACGGCTGATGCGATTGCGCGTTGCGGACATGAGCGGTGGACGTGCGGGACTGGTCAGGGCGCTGGTCCGGAACGTCCTGCGTGTCGTCGACAGTCTGCCGACTCTGGGACTTGTCGGCGCCATTCTCATCGCGACGAGGCAGGACAGAGCGCGTGTCGGGGATCTGGTGGCCGGAACGAGAGTGGTGCGAGTCGGATCAAGCTCCGCGTAGCAGCTGTCATGCCCGGAGGTCGGAGGAACGTGTGAAGAGAGCGGGATTAGGGTCTCTGCTGCTTCTGCTGCTTCTGGTCTGGGCGTGCGCACGGACGCCTCATCCGGCAGACCCGTTGGACGTGCCGGTGGAATCCTGGGACATGGTCGACGTCGCTCCCCTCAACGCTCTTGTGAATGAAGCCGCGGGGGCCGGTTCGGACTGGCCGCGCAGTGCTGTCTCCGTCACCCTCGGTGTGCTGGGTGGCGACGCGGATGCACGTGTCCTCGCGCTGTCGGGAGCGGGCAACAGGGGAGAGCAAGCGGACACCGTCGTCGTCCACCTTGCGCGTGACGGCTTCCTGGACGATTCCGTGCGAGGGGATTGGCATCGTGCCGTTCTGTACCGAGTCGACGACGGTACTTGGCGGCTTCATGAGCTGCGGCGGGCGTTCCGGTGCCGGCGCGGAGGGAGCACCGACCGGTACTCCGCAGACTTGTGTCCTTAGGCTGCCGGTCTTCCCGCTGGACCGGGTTTGCGGCGCTTCCGACGACCTGCATTGACCGCCGGTCGTCCTGGTGCTACTGTGGTGATAGAGCTTGTGGAGAGGAGGTGGTTCTCCATGCGTAAGTTGCTGCTGAAGCACAGACGCTTGTGCACATCCCCCGTCATAGTCGGCCTGGCTATCTGCATCTGCGCCGCGGCGCCGGCGGCTGCCGACCTGACGCTCGTCCGTCTCATGCCGGCGGAGCCGACAGAGGACGACACGGTCCGCATACTCGTGCATGGGCTCTTCCTTGACGACTGCTGGTCGGTTGACGTGTGGTCGTGCGGCACCGCGCCGGGCGACGACAGCCTGGCGATCGACATCTACGCCGTAGATTCGTGGCCGCAGGGGAGCTGCCAGCAGGCGTTCGTGCCCTACGGCTTCGTGTGCGACTACGGCCAGCTGCCCGTCGGGCACTACCTGATACCCGTGACGGAGCACAGGGATTCGTTCCGCTACCCGCCGTTTGAGTGGGTGGACGTGGAGTTCGACGTGGAGCCGAACACTCCGCTCGAGAGCATGACCTGGGGACGGATCCGGGCGCTGTACCGCTAGGCGACCGCAGCCGTGATCGGCTGAGAATGAGACTGGGGAGGGCGATTGAGGAAGGGCACTAGGAACAGACCCGCCGGACTCCTGGTGGCCGCCCTGCTGTGCTTCGCGATAGCGGCCGTGGCGTTCGGAGGATTGATCCTGCGAAACGACTACGCCGGTCGCGCGATCTTCGGCGCCGCCTGGGGCGCGCTCGGCATCGTGTGGCTGGGCAAGTATCTCATCGGCGGTCGGGGCTCACGCGACGCGGGGGCGGATGGCCGCGAAGCGTAGCTGATGTGACACGGGCAGGGTCCGGCACGCGGGAGCCCGCCTTCCGAGGGAGCCAAGCCGTGGCGTTTGAGGAGCGGGCGTTCACCGTCGGCCTCGCTCTCGTGGTGGGGACGTGTTCGGGCTGTGGCTTCGCGCCAGTCGACCTTCGTCCGAAGTACTACGTGCTGCCCTCCTCATTCCGGTTTTCACAAGCCTGTCCAGCGTGTCCTTTGGACTCCTCATTCTGACGGCGATCGCGAGGTGACGTTCGAGGGAGTAACCTCCACGCACGAGTAGCACGTGGGCGCAGTCCGGAAGGGAGGCAAGGAACAGTGAGTGCCGGAACGCTCATGAAGGCGGGGGCCGTCGTGGCGGCGGTGGCCCTCTGTCTGGGATTCACATCTTCCTCCGGAAGATCGGCCGTCATCAGGGTGCCGGGCGACCAGCCCACCATTCAGGAAGGAGTCAGCGCGGCGGGGGTCGGAGACACGGTCCTCGTTGCGCCGGGGACCTACACCGGCCCCCTCAATCGGAACATCGACTTCGGAGGGACCAATCTCGTCCTCGTCTCCGAGTCCGGTCCGGAGTTCACCACCCTGGACTGCTCGAGCGCCGGTAGGGGCCTTCTCTTTGTGAGCGGCGAGGACTCGACGTCCGTTCTCGACGGTTTCACCGTCACCGCTGGACTCCACGAGATCGGCGGAGCACTCTACTGCAAGGGCTCCGCGCCGACCGTGAGGAACTGCGAGTTCTCCGCGAACCAGAGCCCCGGCGTGGGCGGGGCCGTGGCGTGCGTCGCGGCCTCTCCGCTCATCGCTGACTGTGTGTTCTATGGAAACTCGTCCGAGCTCGCGCTCGAGGGGGAAGGCGGGGCGCTCTACTGCTCGCAGGGTGCGGCGCCCCAGGTCAGACGCTGCCTGTTCGTCGGCAATTCCTCCGACATGGGCGGAGCGGTCTCCTGCTCCGACGATTGCGCTCCGGTCCTGAGCGGATGCCTGATTCTGGAGAACGCGGGGGATTCGGGAGGTGCGGTGGCGTGCCTCAATACTTCGACTATGACGATCGAGCAGTGCACACTCGTGGGCAACATGGGCGTCGCCGGCTGCGGCGTCTATGTGGACGGGACCTCGATGTTGGTCGGAGACCGAAGCATCATAGCGTTCGGCTACAAGGGAGAAGCCGTCGTATGCTCTCAGCCCGGCGGCACCGTGCTCCTCAGCTGCTGCGATGTCTTCGGGAATGAGGACGGGGACTGGACCGGTTGCATCTCGGGGCAGAACGGCGTCGACGGCAACATCGAGAAGGATCCTCTGTTCTGCCACCATGCGAACCCGTCAGAGAGGTACTCCCTGCACAGCGACTCGCCGTGCGCGCCTGAGAACAGCCCGGGTTGTGGCGGTATCGGTGCACTGGGCGTGGGCTGCGGGCCGACTTCGGTCCAGACGACCACCTGGGGACGCATCAAGGCACTGCACCGCTGAGTCACACGATCTTGGGGTCGTCGCGACGCGAACCCGGCTATCAGGACCAGGAACATGGCGCACGCCGAGGCACAGGTCGAGCACCGTGAAGGTCGCGTTCGCACGAGCGATGGTCTTACGCTGTTCGAGCAGTCCTGGGCTGCTGGCGAGCCCGGAGCGGTGGTCGTGCTCGTTCACGGCTACGCGGAGCACAGCACGCGGTATGAACCGACGGCTCGCCGGCTGGCGCGCGATGGGTACGCGGTGCAGACGCTGGACCTGCGGGGTCACGGCCGTTCCGAGGGGAAGCGTTGCTTCATCAGGGCCTTCGCCGAGTATCTGACCGATGTGGAGGCGGCTCTGCTCACCGCGGAGCGCGCGTGGCCGGACCGTCCGGTCTTCCTGATGGGGCACAGCATGGGAGGGCTGATCAGCGCTCTGTTCGTTCTCGATAGAACTGTCCCGGTGTCAGGACTGGTAGTGAGCGCCCCATCGGTGATGCTGGGGCGTGACTTCTCTCCGCTCAAGGCGCGCGTGTCCGAGGTGCTGGGTCGGGTTCTTCCGAGCTTTCCGACTGTCCGGTTCCGCGCCGAGTCGCTGTCGCGCGACGCGGGTGTCGTCCAGGCCTACCGAGACGACAGGTTGGTTTTTCACGGCCGCACGCCGGCCAGGACCGCTTCAGAGATCATCCGGGCGATCCGCTCCGTCCAGGGGCGGATGGACCGCATCGAGCTGCCGCTGCTGGTCGTTCACGGGGGGCAGGACCAGGTCGCCGACGTCGAGGGCAGCAAACGGCTGTACGAGCGCGCCCGTTCGGACGACAAGTCGCTGAGGATTTTCGATGGGCTCTACCACGAGATAATGAACGAACCGGAGAAGGCCTGGGTGCTCGAGGAGATATCGACGTGGCTGGGCGCGCGCACCCCGGTGAGCTGACCGGGTGGGAGAAGCTACCGGTGAAGGACATCACCTGCAGGCCGATCGGGGTCATTCGAAGCCCCCACACGAAGCAGGAGGAGACTCCCATTCAGCCTGTTTTCGCCAGAGGCGTGGCCGGGCGTGTCGAGCTCCTGCCTGAGTACGAGGAGGGGCTGAGGGACATCGAGGGGTTCTCCCACGTTTACCTGCTCTACGCCTTCGACCGCGCGAAGGCGCCCCGTCTCTCGGTGGTGCCGTACCTCGGTGACACGGAGCGCGGCGTGTTCGCTACACGGGCTCCGTGCCGGCCCAACGCGCTGGGGATGAGTCTGGTCAGACTGCTGCGAAGAGAGGGAGCCGTGCTGCGCATCGAGGACGTCGATGTGCTGGATGGCACTCCGCTTCTGGACATCAAGCCGTACATCGGCAGGTACGACAGCCGCGAAGACGTCCGCTCGGGGTGGCAGGAAGATATCGACGACATCACCGCCCGCGAGCGGGGCAAGCGAGGTTTCGGAAGCGGCGGGACCTCGCAGGAGTGACACGCTGGCGCCCGATCGGGGCCTCTCGTTTACCTGGTGACATCAGGGCTCCGGCGTTGTAGCTTCGATACGGACAGCTTCTGGTATCGTCAACTGGATAGGAGGGTCAGTCATGTCGGGGTGGATACCGCAGGTGTACTACGATTTCCTGGCCCGCGTCATCCCCGGCTACGCCGTCCTGCTGGGAGCCATCTATCTCAGGTACGGGCCGTCGAGGGGAATCAACTTCACCTTGCGCGTGATATGCGAGCAGGAGGGCTCCTGGGTCTACCGCGTCGGCATCGGGCTGCTTGTCGCCTACCTCATCGGGGTGATTCTCGGTGAGCTCGGTGAGCTCCTGGCCGGGCGAGTGATGCGGCGCAGGGACGAGGGCCTCGCCGCGGGGTTCAAGAGGGAGTGTCTGGAGGACCACAGCCGGGCTCTTGAGGCGGTCGGACGGGAGCCGGTCGCGCTCCCGCCGGATGACCTTCCCGGTACCGATCTGATGGCCGAGCAGGTGGCGCTCGTCGATCACTACAGCGCCGGTCGCCTGCTGGCGCTCAGCGGCGAGAGACGGCTGTGCCTTGTTCTTGCGTTCGGCTTCTTCATACTTGCCATCGGCAATCTGCTCGCCTACTCAGCGGACCTCATCCCCAGACGTCTCGTTGTGGAGGGGCTGCTGTTCGTTTCGATGCTCTTGCTGTGGCGCAGGTCGACGCGGCTTCAGGAGCGCGTTGTACGCAAGACCTGCATAGCGTGGCTGACGAACGTCTTCGGCGGCGGGCTCTCGGGTACCGCGAGCTGACCCGGAGGAGCACCGGTGGCTGACGCGAGGGCACGGGAGCGTCACGAACCACGGCGAGGCTCCGGTCGCGCAGGCAGATGGATGTGATGGCAGCGGGTCGGCGACAGAACTGGCGTCGGCCCGTTGCTTTCCGAGGGTGGACCGGGGGGGGCGGTGGAAGATAACGCACTCAGCTTCATCGGTGAGAGAGTCGAGCCCTTCTTTGAAGAGGAGAGAGGTTTCGACAAACGGCCGCTGTGTCCGCGCGGCTTCGAGTGGCGCGGCCGCACGTATCGGATAGAGGAGTGCAGCCGCGAGTGGCGGGACTACGCGCGGCGCGGCAAGATGGCGCACAACATGCGTGACTCTCATCTCGCGGCGGCAGAGAAACGGGGCTCGCGCGGCGTCGGACGCCACTACTTCCGAGTGCGGACCGACGACGGCCGAGTGTTCGACCTCTACTACGACCGAGCTCCCAGAGATACGAGGGACCGGAAGGGCAGCTGGCATCTGCTGCGGGAGATGGAGCGTCAGGAGGAGGCCGGCCCGGCTGAATCCGGGGCGCGGGGAGAGCAAGAGCCGTGAGCGAACGGACGTCAAGGCGAGAGGGCCGCGACCGCACTGCGGGCGAGTCGCAGATTCGAGAGCTCATCACGCGAACGGTGCGCTCAGTCGTCGCCGACGCGCACACCGCCACCGCATATCGACCACCGCTGGTGGGGTTCGCCGCCGCTGACGACCCGGCGTTTGCGGATCTGAAGCGGCTGGTCGGTCCGGAGCACGGGCTGCCCGCGGATCTTCTGCCCGGCGCGGCGTCCGTGGTGTCCTTCTTCGTGCCGTTCGCGGCGGAGGTCGTGGAGGCGAACAGAGTGCGGAAGGCACGCGTCGCCCGCGAGTGGGCGGTCGCCTACCTGGAGACGAACGACCTCATAGGAACGGTCTGCGAGAGGCTGGATGAGGAGCTGCGCGGCGAGGGATTCGCGTCGGCGTCTGCGCCGGCCACCGGCAGCTTCGACCGCGAGACGCTCGCCTGCGGCTGGTCACACAAGAGCGTCGCGGTCATCGCGGGGCTCGGGTGCTTCGGGCTCCATCACATGGTAATCACCGAGGCGGGCTGCGCCGGCCGGTTCGGGAGCCTGGTCACCGATGCTGTGCTCAAGCCCAGTCACCGATCTCTGCGCGAGCTCTGTGTGAACAAGAGCGGAGGCACGTGCAAGGAGTGCGCGTCCAGATGTCCGGTCGGTGCCCTGGACGGCGCCGGGAATCTCAACAGAGAGCTCTGCTGGGCGCGCTGCAAGGCGGTCGCGAGGCGACTGGACGAGCTTGGGCTCGCGGAGGTCTGTGGGAAGTGCGCCGTCGGTCCGTGCAGCATGGGGCCACCTTCGAGCGAGGAATAGGCGAGTGAGGGGCGACCGCGCCATCCGATCGAAGCGCGTCTACGCCGAGGAGACCTTCGCACAGGTGCACCTCGAGCAGAACGACGTGGTGTCTGCTGAGTTCCGTGAGTGCAGATTCGTGCGGTGCGGCTTCAGCGAGTCTGTGTTTCGGGCGTGCGTGTTCGACGAGTGTGTCTTCGTGGAGTGTGACCTCAGTCTGGTCAAGTTGCCGCACAGCGCGTTCTCATCGACTCGATTCGAGGGCTCGAAGATCATCGGTGTCAACTGGACGGAAGCAAACTGGCCGACGTCGAGGTTGTGGGGGCCGGTGGGGTTCGAGAAGTGCGTCATCAACCACTCGACCTTCCTCGGGTTGGATCTCAGAGGCGTGCGCTTCGCCGAGTGTACGGCGAAGGACGTCGATTTCCGGGAGGCGGACCTGTCGAAGGCGGACCTCTCCGGTACCGACCTGACCGGGGCGCAGTTCGGAGGCACGAATCTCACAGGCGCGAACCTGCTGGGCGCCCGCAACTACAGCATCGACCCCGCGGGGAACACTCTCAAGGGTGCGCGCTTCTCGCTCCCGGAGGTCATGTCACTTCTCTCGGGCCTGGACATAGAGATCTCCGGATGGGATTGACCATGCGCAGTGGGCTCACGACAGGGAACGCCGCCTTCTTGACATGCGTCGGCTCACCCAGTCAGGTGGGGCGTGCCGGGCTCCTCTTGGACAGCATACGAGCGTTCGGAGGACGGCTTCGGGATCGTCCCTTCTGGGTGGTAGAGGCGGATCCCGAGGGCGCGCCGTGCGGAGCGCTCGCTGACGTCGGGGCGGCGGTCGTCCCCTTGTCAGTGCCCTCATCGATAGACGGCTACCTCTTCGCGAGGAAGGTGACCGCGTGCGCGCGGGCGGAGGAACTGGCGGCGGGGTCGGTGGAGACACTCATCTGGCTGATCCCCGAATGCCTCATTCTCAAGCCTCCCGCGCTGCTCGAGCTGTCGCCGGCGGCGGACGTCGCCGTGCGGCCCGTTCACATCCGGAACGTCGGTCTTCCCACGGGCGAAGAGCCGGACGCCTTCTGGCGCGGCGTGTTCGCGACCGTTGGCGAGCCGCCGGGCTCGTTCACCGTCGAGTCGTTCATCGAAGGTGTGCGGATCCGTCCATATTTCAACTCCGCCGTGTTCTCCGTGAGGCCGGAACTCGGTCTCATGCGGACGTGGCTGGAGGCTTTCGAGACGCTGGTCACTGACGAAGCTTTCCAGGAGGAAGCGTGCGGGGACGAGCGGCACCGGGTATTTCTGCACCAGGCGGTGCTCAGTGCGCTCATTGCGACGTCGCTCGAGCGCGCGCGCATCCGCGAGCTTCCTCCCGATTACGGCTATCCGTACAACCTGCATGGTTCGGTTCCGGCCGGCAGGCGCGCGGCCGCGCTCGGCGACACGGTCTGCGCCATCTACGAGGAACGATCGGTCGATCCGCGCGAGATCGACGACATCGAGATCCGTGAGCCCCTGAGGTCGTGGCTGGTGGCTCGAACCGCGAAGGGGGAAGCGTGACACGGGGCCTCAAGAGGCGACCTCACCCTCCGGAGGCGGGGAGCGGCGGGATGACACCTGCCGGCGTAACGTGGGTGGGTATATCCGTCAACGTGCTGCTCGTGCTTGCGAAGATGGGGGTCGGTCTGGCGGTTCGGAGCCACACCCTCCTGGCGGACGGGCTCCACAGCGTGTCCGACCTCGTCACCGACTCTGCCGTACTTGTCGGTCTTCGAGTTTCTGCGAGGCCTGCCGACGACGACCATCACTACGGACACGGGCGCGTCACGACTCTCGTGACGGTGTTCGTCGGCGCGGCGCTGCTGGCAACTGCAGGTTGGATAGTCTACAATGCCATGGCGACGTTCAGGACACCGCACGATGGAACACTGGGCATGGTGCCGTTCTGGGTCGCGCTAGTCTCGATAGCCCCGAAGGAACTGCTCTACCGCCTGACCCTGAAGGTGGGGCGCAAGGCCGGCGACAGGTCGGTCGTGACGAACGCGTGGCACCACCGCACGGATGCGTTCACATCGATGGCGGCGGCCGCGGGTCTCGCCGGAGTCGCCTTCGGGGGTCCCGAGTGGGCGTTTCTCGACCAGCTCACCGCGGTCGTGCTGTCGGCGTTTCTCAGTGTGACGGCGGTGCGTATCATTCGTGAGAGCGTGGCCGAGCTCATTGATGTGGCCCCGGCCAGGGCGGTGAGCGAGCGAATAGAGCGGGCCGTGGCAGGCACGCCCGGCGTCCGGGAATTCCACACGCTGCGCCTGCGGATGATGGGAGGTGCCATCATGCTGGACGTGCACGTTCACGTGGACCCGACGCTCAGCGTGAGCGAGGGTCACGACATTGCCACCGAGGTTCAGGCGCGGCTCCTGGACTGCGGATGTGACGTCACGGAAGCCATCGTACACGTGGAGCCGTGCGAGCGAGACGCCGGGTGACGGCGCCCCGCTCGGGTTGCGTTCTGATTGGGCGCCGTGACCTGGCAGCGGCTACCATGGCGGAGATCGCGGAGGCGGCGGAGAAGCACCTGGAGGGCAGACGTCGATTCGGTCGCGTCGAGCAGGTGGACAGGCGGCGGCTGTCCCGTGAACATCGGTAGAATGGCCGAGGGCGAGGATGCGCTTCTCCACGACGCCTAGAGCGTCTTCAGGGCATGCAGCGAGATACTCAAGTCGCAGGGGATGCTCGTGGACGGCGACCTGGTGGTCTGGACGGCGGGCAGCTCGCTCTTCGTCCCGGGAACCACGAACCTCATAGAGATACGCAGGATTGAGTAGGACTTCGATGGTCGGGGGTGGGGAGATCGCCGCGACTCCGGCCGGCAGACGGAAGGACATTCACACATGCAGATTCTGGTCGCTCTCTGTCTCGCTTTGCTGCTCGCTGCGGTCATCCTGCTGACGGTCCTTCTGCGCAGGACGGGAGGTCAAGGAACGGGCGTGGAGCAGGCCGTGCGAGATGAACTGAGGGCCGCGCGGGAGGAGTCCGCCGGCACCGCGCGCGAACTGCGCGAGGAAGTGGGCAAGTCGCAGACGGCGAGCGCTGCGCTGGTCGTGAAGACGATCGGGGAGCTGGGCAAGGGGCAGGGCGACGCGCTTGCGCTCGTCACGAAGGAGATCAAGGAACTCGCCGGTGCGAACGAAGAGCGGTTCGCGAAGCTGCGCGAGACGGTCGACGAGAAGCTGAACCAGCTGCGCGAGAGCAACGAGGCCAAACTCGAGGAGATGCGCCGGACCGTCGACGAGAAGCTCCACGACACGCTCGAGAAGCGGTTGGGCGAGTCGTTCAAGCTGGTGAGCGACCAGCTCGAGGCCGTTCAGAGCGGCCTCGGGGAGATGCGGAGTCTCGCGACCGGAGTCGGCGATCTCAAGAAGGTCCTCTCGAACGTCAAGACGCGGGGCATCCTGGGAGAGGTTCAGCTGGGCGCCATCCTCGAGGAGATCCTCACTGTCAATCAGTACGACACGAACGTGCGGACCAAGCCCGACTCCGGAGAGAACGTGGAATTCGCGGTCCGACTTCCCGGTCCGGACGGGGACTCGGACAAGTGCGTGTGGCTGCCGATCGATTCGAAGTTTCCGCAGGAAGACTATCAGCGCCTCGTGGACGCTGCGGACGCTGGCGACGCTGACGCGGTCAAGGAGGCCACCCAGAGCCTTATAAGGTCCGTCAAGAACTCCGCCAGGGACATCTCGGAGAAGTACGTTTCCCCGCCCGACACCACGGACTTCGCGATCATGTTTCTGCCGACGGAGGGTCTCTACGCCGAGGTGCTCCGACAGCCGGGACTTCTCGACGAGCTGATGCGGACGCACAGGATCGTGGTTGCGGGTCCCACCACTCTCGCGGCGATTCTGAGCAGCCTGCGCATGGGCTTCCGCACGCTGGCCATCGAGAAGCGGTCGAGCGAGGTCTGGCAGGTCCTCGCCGCCGTGAAGACCGAGTTCGGGAAGTTCGGCGGCGTGCTGGAGAAGCTCCAGAGGCAGCTCTCCACGGCAAGCAAGACGGTTGAGGAAACGGGGGTGCGCACGCGTGCCATCGAGAGGAGGCTCCGCGGCGTTGAGGAGCTGCCGGACTCGCAGTCCGAGGCCGTCCTGAAGCTGGACACGATCGCGGTTGATGACGCAGAGATCTTGAACGAGGAAGCTGTGGGCGACGAAGGCTGACGAGGACAGCTGATACGGGCAAGGGGGGCATTTGCTGACACTGGGCTCTCTAACCGCGGGCAGCCGAGACGGCGCCGAGCTCGATCCGCTTGCGCGAGAGGGGAAGCTCCGCAAGGAACTCGGGCTTCTGGCCATTTTCTGCATCGTGTCCGGGGCGATGATAAGCTCCGGGCTCTTCGTGTTGCCGGGCCTTGCGTTCGCTGCGACTGGGCCCTCTGTCATCCTGGCGTATCTCCTCGCCGGCGCTCTGGCTCTCCCGGCGCTCTTCAGCAAGGCCGAGCTCTCGACGGCGATGCCGAAGGCCGGCGGCTCCTACTTCTTCATTGAGAGGAGCATGGGCGGGGCCTTCGGTACCGTCGGAGGCATGGCCGCCTGGTTGTCGCTGACCCTCAAGACGGCCTTCGCTCTGGTGGGCATGGGCTCGTTCGCGGTGCTCCTCTTCCCGCAGATGTCGGTCTTCGAGGTGAAGCTGCTGGCCATCGCCCTCTGCATTATCTTCATGTTCATCAATCTCGTGGGCGCGAAGCACGCCGGGAGGCTCCAGTCCGGGCTCGTCCTGGTGCTTCTTGCCGCGCTGGTCTACTTCGTGGTTCGCGGGCTCCCGTCCGTGGAGGCCGTCCGCTTCGAGCCGTTCATGCCGAACGGCTCCGGTGCGCTCTTCGCGACGGCGGGTCTGGTCTTCGTCTCCTACGGCGGTCTGACCAAGGCAGCGAGCGTGGCGGAGGAGGCGAGGAACCCCGGGCGCGACATCCCACTTGGCATGATCCTCGCCTTCATCATCGTCACCGCGTTCTACGGGCTCGCCATCTTTGTGGCCGTCGGCACGCTCGACGCGAGCGCGCTCGCCGGGTCCCGCACGCCTCTCTCGGCCGCCGCGGCCTCGTTCGCCGGCACGCCCGGCCTGCTCATAATGGCCATCGCCGCCCTGATCGCCTTCATTACCACGGGGAACGCCGGCATCCTCTCGGCCTCGCGGACCCCGATGGCGATGAGCAAGGACGGCCTCCTGCCAAGTGTCCTCGGCAGAGTGAACCGGCGGTTCGGCACGCCTCACTACGGCATCCTCGCGACGGGTGCCATCATGATCGTTGCGATCGTCTTCCTCGACCTGGTCACGCTCGTCAAGGTCGCGTCGACCATGAAGATAATCCTGTTCCTGCTCGTGAACCTCGCGGTCATCATGATGCGCGAGAGCCGGATACAGCACTACCGCCCGACGTTCCGCTCGCCCTTCTATCCCTGGGTCCAGGGCGCGGGCATCATCCTCTACGGTTTCCTCGTGTTCAAGATGGGCATGATCCCCCTGGTGTTCACGGGGGTCTTCTTCGGGGGCAGCCTGCTCTGGTACGCCGCGTATGTGGGGGGTCACAAGAAGCGAGACTCGGCGCTCATACAGGTGGTGCGCCGCGTCACCGACAGCGACCTGGCGCCCTCGGGCGCGGCGCTCGAGAGCGAGCTCAGAGAGATCCTCAAGGAGCGCGACGAGATCATCGAGGACCGCTTCGACTGTCTTGTCCACGAGTGCACGATCCTAGATCGGGCCGGGCAGGAGTCGGTCTGGGATTTCTTCCGCGGGATCTCGGGGACGCTGTCGGAGCAGCTCGGCATCCCGGAAGAGCGGGTCTACGAACTGCTGGTGGAGCGAGAGCGCGAGTCGACGACTGCCTTGCGACCCGGTCTGGCGATCCCGCATATAGTGGTCGAGGGAGAGGGCGTGTTCCGACTGCTGCTGGCGCGGTCGAGGGAAGGTATCGTCTTCTCTGAGGGTGCGCCACCGGTGCACGCCGTGTTCGTGCTGATGGGCTCGATGGACGAGCGCAACTACCATCTGCGCGCGCTGATGCACGTCGCCCAGATCACGCAGGAGCCGGGCTTCGACGGGAAGTGGCTGGCTGCCGCGAACACGGAGCAGCTGCGGAACGTCATCCTGCTCGGCGAGCGAAGAAGGGACGCGGGCGACCGCGCGTAGTCCGAGGCCGGTCGCCGCCCGACGCTGCTGCGGCGTGATCAGATACCCCGTGAAACAGGAGGAGGCACCCATGGCCGGTCCGCAGGTTGTCGTTTTCACAATGACAGGATGTCAGCACTGCGCCGGCGTCAAGGCGTACCTTGAGGAGAAGGGCATCGCGTTCTCCGAGCGCAACGTCCTGGAGGACGACCAGGCGATGGCCGACTTCCGGGAGCTTGGCTATCGGGGCACTCCGGTCACCGTCGCGGGTGATGAGGCGGTCATCGGCTTCGACCGGGCACGCTTGGACGAGGTGTTCGACAATTTCGCTGGAGAGGAGGCGTAGACTGCGGTTGGGACGCGACGTCTGCGCCGGTGGCTGGAAGGGTCGAGTGAGAATACGATCGGCGAGGTCCTCCGACATCGAGGCCGTGAACGAGATATACAACGACGAGGTGGCGACTGGCACGAGCACCTTCGACACCGAGCCGCGTGTCGGTAGCCGTGGCCGCGAGTGGTTCGAGTCGCATCTGTCAGACAGATACCCCCTGCTGGTGGCGGAGGAGGGGGCGGAGGTACTTGGATGGGCGTCGCTGTCGCCGTGGTCCCCGCGCGGCGCCTACGCGCGCGCCGTCGAGGGCTCCCTCTTCGTGCGTGCCGGTGACAGGGGGAGGGGCGTCGGGCGTGCGCTCAACGAGGCACTGCTGAGACGTGCGCGGGAAGCGGGGCACGGTGTGCTCATAGCGCGCATCGAGTGTGGCAACGAGGCCAGCCGCGGGCTGCTTCTGGCCAGTGGATTCTCTGCGGTCGGTGTGATGCACCGAGTGGGAGAGAAATTCGGGAGGATCCTCGACGTTGAGGTATTCGAGCTCAGGTTGGACGAGCCGCCGAAGTCCGACAGGATGAATCCTGACGCTGATGGAGGGGTGTGATGCGAGTCCTCCTGAGGTCGTGCGGACGAGGACCGCTGTGGTTCCCTTGGGCCTGGGCCTGCGTGGCCGTTGCGCTGTGCGGGTGCGGGCGGACTGCGCCGACCCCCGTGGAGTTCGCCGGGCTGGACAGTGAGTACGTCAGCATCGAGGACCGCGAGACATCCATAGTACTATCGCTCGGGCCGGACGGTACCTTCTCCGTGCGAGAGGAAGAGCACGAGCGCTACCCGGAGCCTGTCATGAGGCCGGAGCTGGCCCCGCTGGCGAGCGGGACGTGGGTTTACGCGGCCGGCGGTCTGGAACTTCAGGGCGACGGATGGACGGCGCGCTACGAGGCGGATTCGACACGGGTGGAGATCCTGGCGAGAGCGGACACCCTGAGCAGCCTGCGCTGGGTGACGAGCACCGAGGGATCGCCGTTCAGCGCGTGCGATCTCGTGTCGATGTCTGAGTTCGACGAGTTCCTGCACCCGACCGAGGGCAGCGGCAGCTCCGGGTGGTAGGCCGTGCGCGGGTGGGTCCGGTAGCGCCTTCAGAGGGCGCCGGCTGGATACTCCGCGCAACGCTCGCGGCGCACGGGAGGGCACGCTGCGCACACGCGATGGCGAGAATCCGACTGATACACTGGAAGCAGGAAGAGGCAGAGGAGAGAGCGCGTCGGCTCACACGGGCGGGCCACGAGGTCGACTGCTCTCCGCTGAATCCAGGGTCGCTCAAGGCTCTGAAGGCGGAGCCGCCCGACGCGATTCTGATCGATCTCTCGCGGATGCCGTCACAGGGCAGGGACCTCGGCGTGCTCCTCAGGAAGACCCGGAGCACGCGGGGCGTTCCGCTGGTCTTCGTGGGGGGCGAACAGGCGAAGACAGATGGTGTCAGGCAGCTGCTCCCCGATGCCGTCTATACCTCGTGGCGCGCGGTCCGCGGCTCCATCACACGCGCGCTGCGGGAGGGCAGTCCAGACCCGGTCGTTCCGCACTCGACGTTCGCCGCGTACGCGGGGACGCCGCTCACGAAGAAGCTGGGCATCCGGCCGGGGTCGGTCGTGGTCCTGATCGGCGCTCCGGAGGAGTTCGGGCAGACGCTGGGTCCGCTGCCGGAGGGCGCGGTGCTGAGGGCCGGGGCCCGCGGGCGGTGTGATCTGGTCGTGTGGTTCGCGCGCGCGCGCCGTGAGGTGGAGCGCCGCGTGGAGAAACTCGGCGAGTTCGCGGGGTCGGACGGACTCTGGATAGCGTGGCCGAAGAGGGCGTCCGGAGTATCCTCGGATCTGTCCCAGACCGTGGTGCGGCAGATCGGTCTGTCGGCGGGTCTCGTGGATTACAGGGTCTGTTCGATAGACGAGACGTGGTCCGCGCTCAGGTTCACGCTGAGAGATCGGAGGGTGCGACGTTGATCGTCGGAAAGTATCTGGGTGTGGCACTCATCGTGTTCGGACTGCTGTGTGGCGCCTTCATCCTGTACGGGTCGTACGAGGGTCACTTCCAGGCAGGGCTGCTTCGCACGTGGGCGGCGTTCGGTTCTGCCTATCTCGTCGGGTTGCTGATTGCATCTCTCGGTTCAGGGTTGTCGAGTTCGGAGCGCCTGGTCCGCAGAGCCGGCGCCGCGGTCTTCGGACTCGGCGTGCTCTCGGGAGCGGCCCTGGCGCTCAACTCGGTGCGTGTGCTCGTGCTTCAGGACACGCTGCAGCCGTGGGCGCTCCTCGCAGCATGCGTCGTGGTCGGGGGAGTGCTTCTCTTCGGAAGCTCGTCGTAGCGACGGGGGCGCGCCGCGCGGGCGCGCGGTGCGTGAGCGAGCCCCTGAGCGAGGAGGCCCGGTGGGCGAAACGCCAACTGCGCTCGAGAAGCTGAACATCCGGCGTCCGACCCTTGTCCTGGACAGGGCACGGGCCGTCAGCAACATTGAACGAATGGCGGCGCGAGCTTCCTCGTCGGGTATCGCCCTGCGGCCTCACTTCAAGACTCACCAGTCACTGGGCGTCGGCCGGTGGTTTCGGGACGTGGGCGTCTCGACCATAGCCGTCTCGTCCGTGGCGATGGCCCGCTATTTCGCAGAGGACGGCTGGACGGACATCACGGTCGCGTTCCCGGTCAACGTCCGGGAGCTGGACGACATCGCGGAACTGGCGGAGCGCGTGCGTCTGGGTGTGCTCGTGGATTCACGGGACGCCGCCCGGGCCCTGGCGCGCCGGGCGGGAGCGCCACTGCGCGTGTGGCTCAAGATCGACACCGGCTACGGACGAGCCGGCGTGGCGTGGGACGATGGGGCGCGCATCACGGCGGTCGCCGACGAAATCCTGGGCGGCTCGAGTCTGGAGTTCGCCGGGGTCCTCTCATACAACGGTCTGACCTACATGGAGCGTACGCCGGAGGGCGTCAGGCGCGTGCACGAGGAGGCGCTGGATAAGCTGCGCGCGGTGCGGGAGCTCCTCATCTCGCGCGGGGCCGCGGCGTGCGCGGTCTCGATAGGTGACACGCCCGGCGCGAGCGTGGGCGAGGACTTCGCCGGTGTCGACGAGCTGCGGGCCGGGAACTTCGTGTTCTACGACCTGATGCAGGTTGGAACGGGCTCCTGTGTGCCGGACGACATCGCGGTTGCTGTTGTCTGCCCGGTCGTGGGCGTCTATCCTGAGCGCGGCCGCGTGCTGCTCTACGGAGGCGCCGTCCACCTGTCCGCTGAGTCGATGGAGGGCGAGGACGGCCGCGTCGTCTTCGGGCAGGCGAGCCGGACGTGGCCGGGCGGCGCGATGCCCTTCGCTCCCGTTGTGTCGCTCTGTCAGGAACACGGTGTCCTGGAGGCTGACCCGCGGTGGGCGGCCGGTCTGAAGCTCGGCGACCTCGTCTGTGTTCTGCCGGTACACTCGTGCCTGGCCTGCGACCTGTACGACGAGTACGTCACGCTCGATGGAGAGAAGCTCGGTACGATTCACAAGGACGGGGAGGCCTGAGACCTGAGGGACAGCCACGCCGTGTGTGCGCTTCTACCCGATCGCTGTGTTGGGGGCGGCGCGCGCGACGGAGCGTGAGACGCAGGGAGACACGTGATGGTGGATGAGGTCTACGGGGAACTCGCGCGACGGCTGGACGAGATCCCCAACGGGTTCGCATCGACAGAGAGCGGCGCCGAGTTGGACCTTCTGGCGAAGCTCTTCACTCCCGAAGAGGCGGCGCTCGCTGCCGTGATGCGGCTGAGCCCCGAGACGCATGAGCAGATCGCTGAGCGTGCGGGCGCTGCCACCGGTGCCGTCGAGACCAGGCTGCGCGAGATGCGCGCGAAGGGCCTCATCGGGGCGAGGAAGGACGAGTCGGGCGGGAGCTCCTACTCCCTCATACCGTTCATAGTGGGCATCTACGAGAATCAGCTCACCAGCATGGACGAGGAGCTGGCCAGGCTCGTCGAGCGTTACATGGTGGACAGCCGCGGCGGCAGCCAGGCCGACGGCGGGACCGCCATCCACCGCGTCATCCCGGTTGAGCAGTCCGTGCCTCTCGACCTCGAGATATTCCCCTACGAGCAGGCGACCCGGCTTCTGGACGGGGCGCGGTCCTGGGGCGTCAGGGACTGCATCTGCAGGGTGCAGCAGAAACTCATCGGCAAGGGGTGCGACCACACGGTGGAGAACTGCCTCATCCTGTCGCCGCAGGTGGGAGCCCTCGACGACAGCGACGCGACCAGACCCATCTCCAGGGACGAGGCACAGCGAATACTCTCGCGGGCGGCCGACGAGGGTCTCGTGCACTCGACCATGAACCAGCGCGACCAGATCTACTACATCTGCAACTGCTGCACG
>DAOWER010000018.1 GCA_030638405.1 Candidatus Eiseniibacteriota bacterium
ACGAAGTCGATATCGTCGGTGTTGACGACGATCAGGGGCGTTTCCTTGTAGTGGAAGAAGAAGTAGTTGTATGCCTCGTTCAGCGTCCCGATGTAGTCGGACGACATGTCGCGCTCGAACTCGCGCCCGCGCCTGCGGATGCGCTCCATCAGGCACTCGACCGAGGCTTGCAGATACACGACGATGTCCGGCTTCGGCACCTCGCGCTCCAGGAGGTCGGCCAGGCGCTTGTAGAGCGCGAGCTCGTTGTCGTCCAGCGTGATGTTGGCGAAAATGCGATCCTTGGCGAACAGATAGTCCGAGACCACGCGCTCCATGAAGAGGTCGAACTGCTTGAGCTCCGACTGCTGGCGGTGCCGGGACAACAGGAAGAAGAGCTGCGTCTGGAAGGCGTAGCCTCGCATGTCCTGGTAGAACTGCGCGAGGAACGGGTTCTCCTCCACGACCTCGAGCTTGAGGTGCGCGCCCCATTTCTTGGCGAGAAGCGTCGTCAGGGTCGTCTTGCCCGCCCCGATGACGCCTTCGATGGCCACGTAGTTCTTCTTGGGCACGTTCCCTCCGCTGATGCGGTTGGTGTCCTGCGCCGCCCCGACTACGCGGGAGTCGGCGGGTCCCCGACGCGCCGCACGCTGCCGCCAGGATCGCCCAGCGCCGCCGCCCTCTCGGCCGCGGTCTCCGTGCCACCGGGAAACCTGAGGTCCGGCGCCAGCTCCGCGAGCGGGACCAGCACGAACGCCCTCTCCCGCGCGCGCGGATGCGGCAGCGTCAGCTCTTCCGTCTCGATCTCGACGTCGTCGTACAGAAGCAGGTCGAGGTCGAGCGTGCGCGGGCCCCACACCCCGCGTCTGACCCTGTCACATTCTCCCTCAATAACAAGGAGCCTCCGAAGCAGCTCCAGCGGCTCGATGTCCGTGGACAGCTCCGCCACCGCGTTCAGGAAGCGAGGCTGGTCAGTCGTGCCCACGGGTGCCGTGTCGTAGACGGACGAGACTGCCACGAGCTTCGTGTCGGGCAGCGCGTCCATCAGCCCGAGAGCGCGGCGGACGTACTCCAGCCGATCGCCCACGTTCGAGCCGATGCCGATCCATGCTCTGGGCACTGCTCTCCCTCCGGCGCGGCCCTATGTCGTGTGGACCACTTCGACCTCGACGTGGTCGATCGCGCCGGCGATCGGAACGCTGGGCTTCCGTATCCTCACCACGACCTCGAGCGCTCCGAACTCCTTGAGCACGTCGCGCGCGATCTTGTCCGCCATCGCCTCGAGCAGGTGGTACTTCTGGTTGACGACCTCAGACTCGACGAGCCTGTAGACCTTCTCGTAGTTGACGGTCTTCTTCATGTCGTCGGTCGCGACGGCCTCGGAGAGGTCGGCGATGATCTCGACGTCGATCTCGAACCGCTGTCCCAGCTCGCGCTCGTTCGCTGACGCGCCGTGATAACCGTAGAGCCTGATGTTCTCGAGCGAGATTCTGTACTCAGCCATGGTCCGCGCTCCCGGTTTGTGACATGCGAGTCCGCGCCCACGCGGGGCGCGCGTGTCTGCTCCGCCGCGCTGTTCCGCCGCAACGCGCTCAGACCCTACAGCATTCTCGTAATCCTGGCAACTGCCTCGGCGATTCGCTCCTCGGTTGTCGTCAGGGCCATGCGCACGTAGCGGTCGCCCGCCGGCCCGAATCCCACGCCCGGCGTCGTGACGACATGTCCGTCGCGGAGGAGCCGCGCCGAGAACTCCTGAGAACGTTCGGCGGTCGGTACCCGCGCCCAGATGTAGAACGTCGCTCGCGGTCTCGGCACGTTCCAACCGGCCTTGTGGAGGCCGTCAACCAGCACGTCCCGCCGGCGGCGGTATGTCTCAACCAGCTCCCTCAGCCGCTCCTCCGGCAGCGCCAGCGCCACCTCCCCCGCCCGCTGGATAGCCGTGAAGACGCACGAGTCCACGTTGTCCTTGACCGTCGCGAGCGCCTCGAGCACGTCCGGATTGCCGACGGCGAATCCCAGCCGCCAGCCTGTCATGTTGAAGGTCTTCGAGAAGGAGTGGAACTCGATGCCCACGTCCTTCGCGCCCTCGGCCTGGAGCAGCGACACACGCGGGCCCTCGTAGACCACCTCGGAGTAGGCCGCGTCGTTGAGCACGACGAGGCCGTTGTCGCGAGCGAAGTCGACCGCGCCCTTGAAGAACGCGACGTCCGCCACGGCCCCGGTGGGGTTGTTCGGGTAGTTGAGAAAGAGGAGCTTCGCCCTCTTCAGATCGCGCGGCGTGAGTCCCGCGAGATCCGGCAGGAAGCCGCTCTGTTCGTCCAGCTCCAGCAGACGGACCTCGGCGTCGGCGAGCCACGTCGCCGCCGGATAGATGGGAAACGCGGGGTCGGGTATCAGCGCGACGTCGCCGGGGTTCATCACCGCCATCGGCAGGTGCCCTATGCCCTCCTTGGTCCCGATGAGCGGGAGAATCTCGCGCTCGTGGTCGAGCGACACGCCGTAGCGGGCCTCGTACCAGCGGGCGATGGCGCGCTTGAAGGAGGGGTCGCCCCTCTGGAGCGGGTATCGGTGCGTTGCCGGGTCCGTGCAGGCCCCCCGCAGGCCCGCCACTATCTCGGGGAACGTCGGCAGGTCCGGATCGCCTATGCCGAGGTCGACGACGTCGGCACCCGATTCCGCCAGTTCGTTCTTGACCCGGTCGATCTCCACGAAAAGATACGGAGGAAGCTTGCCCAGTCTCTCCGAACGT
>DAOWER010000170.1 GCA_030638405.1 Candidatus Eiseniibacteriota bacterium
GAAAATCTCGGTCCAGATATGTTCATATGTCAACGGGTTTGCCAAGCGGCGGTTGTCGTCCGTCGGCCCTACGCCAAGCTCGTTGTCGTACTCCGGCTCCCCCTCGGCCGAGTAGTACGAGTACGAGTATGCGACCTTGTCGTAGTAGTTGACGAAGCCGTCGTAGATCCCCGGCGTGCTCGTCGGTTCACGAACATCCGCCAGCCAGTACGAAGTGGCGCGGTCCTGCGCCGTCGATGTGGCGACCGAGTAGTTGCCGGCAGAATCTCTCGTGAAGGCCGTGTAGTAGTAGACGTTGCGTGTGGCGTCAGTGAACCCGGTGTCCTCGAACGTCTGAGACCCCGTGCCGGGCACGAACGCGACCACGGTACCGTCTGCCTGGTGCGCGGGATATCCCAAGGGCGGGCCCCAATCGTCGTATTCGGGGTAGGCCCCGAGGCCCCACGGCTGCCTGACGAGCAGCGTCCCCTCGACAGGAGCGTCCCGCCCCGCCAGCACGGTCCACGACAGCGAAATCGCGTTGTGTCCGGGCAGAGCCACCAGGTCCACGGGCGAAAGCGGAGGCGTCAGATCCACCTCGGTCGTGCAGTCTGCCGTCACCGGCGCGTCTTCGATGTTGTCCACGTTGTCGGTCCCGATGGTGTAGAACTCGTAGACTCCCTCACCGGGCGCCGCGAACGCGATCGGGCTCACCGTGAACGTCGAGCCGTACTGAACGTAGCCGCCGCCGTCCCGCTGGTAGTAGAGCTCCACGTACTGGATACCACTCGTGGCGTCCGATGCCGTGAAGGGTACGTCGAACGAGATGGTGTTGTAGTACGGGTCGACGGGTCCGGCCTCCGTATCGGGCGGCGTGTCGTCCTGAGTCGAGTGCTCAAGCGCGGAGAACTCCGACACGTTCCACAGATCGTCCCGGCACTGGACGCGGAAGTAGTAGATTTGTCCGTCCGTCAGACCCAGGAGCGTGTGATAGTTGTAGGGCGTGCATCCGCTCGTGCTGACAATGACGTCGAAGGCCGGCGTCTCCGCAGCCTGGACGCAGTAGCCCACGGCTCCGCCTGCGCTCTCGTCGCTCCATGAGACGTAGTTCGTCGTGCCCGGAGTGAACTCGGGCTCGGGGTCAATAACGGGCACGTTCGGTGGCGTGTTGTCGAGTGTGAGAACCGCGAATGCCGACGAGACCTGGATCCACTGGTTGTCCGCGTCGCGCAGCTCGACTTCCGAGAACTCGACCACACTGGTCCCGTCCCCCGTCTTGCCCTTGAACGTGATAGAACACAGGTCGCCCACACCCGTGGCACCGGCAGTCGCTCCCAGTATCGCGCAATCGACAATGAACGTGTTCCCGTCGACGGGCTCAACAAAGAACGCCGTTCCTCCGACATCGCTCAGGAAGCTCCCTTCTGTCACATGGATATCAAGACTGTCGACGTACACATACGTGTCGTCGAACGTGATCTCGAGGTGATACCCCCTCAACCCGGCCGAGACCTGCGTGCCATCGTAGACGACGTCCAGCGTGCACTTGTGGGTTGCCGACAATCGTTCCGACATGGGATCGAAGGAGACAACTGCGACGTCGCGCTCCCCGGTTGCACTTGCCCTGACCGCCCCGGCCGCAAATAGAAGCAGCGGCAGGAGGCACAACCATAGTGTCCTTGCCCGTCTCACGTGGGCCTCCTGTTTCTCCTGTTGTGGCGGCACGACCGCGCGGCCGCTCGCCGCACGCCGTATCACTCTGCTTTCACCAGTCTGCAATGTGCCGTCGATGTCCGTGCGATCAGGCGGAGGAAGTAGACCGAGGAGGACACCTCCTCGCCCCATTCGTCTCTGCCGTCCCACAGCAGCTCACCCTGAAGTGCGCCGCTCGGCACTGGAATGCGCCTGACCAGCCTGCCGCGGACATCGTAGATCTCTGCTTTCGCACTGCCTCCGTCCATCGGAGCGAAGAACGGCACTGCGGTGGCAGACACGAACGGGTTGGGATACGCCGGTCCGAGCCGCGCAATGCCGCCGCCCTCTTCCACTCCGGTGAGCGGGACCAAGATGTGACCGTTCTCGAATCCGACAACAGGAAGAGGATCCCGTCGTATGTCGGTCATGCGGATCGTGTCGATACGTGCCTCTGTCTCACCCTCTTCCAGAGCAGTGAAAGTGAGATGTACAAGCTCGCCGGGCGGGAGGACGTGCGTGCCCGCGCCGAACACGGTGTCAAAGAAGTGCCAGAAACCGGGTCCCACCTCCTCATCGGTGAACCAGGTCATGACGCCGCTCTCCGCGTACAGGGTTCCCTGAACGGCTTCGGTCAGCTCGATCACCTCGGGATCAAAGGAGAGATAGAGCTGGAAACTCGCAATGGAGTCCGGACTCTCCGCGACACGGAAGCTCAGGTCGAACTCCTGCCCCGGGTTTACGATGACCTGCCCGGGATCGAAGTGGACGCTTGTGGACGCCTCCGCGTTCCCGAATGCCACAACCACGATGGCTGCGGCCACTACTGCCGCGCCGAGCCGTGTCCTCTCGGCTTGGCGGTCTCTCTTTCTCCTCTGGCCTCGCTTCACTTCGTCCTCCCCGCTCTACGGCCATGAGTCCACCCAGCCGACGGAGGAGCAGAGCACGCCCTCTTCCTTGCTCTGCACGTTTCTGGTACCCGGGTCCGCGCGTTCTCTACGTCCCGGCCCGCCTGTCCCCGGGGTCCGGGCGCTCAGGCCCGGACCCCGGAGGTGCAGTCGTTACTTCAGAAGCAGCATCTTGTGGCTGCCGCGGTACTCCGGCGTCTCCATCACGCAGAAGTACAC
>DAOWER010000143.1 GCA_030638405.1 Candidatus Eiseniibacteriota bacterium
CGCGCGATCTGCACTCGGGAAGCTACGGTGGCGTCGTCCACAACCCCATCCACGCGCTCTCGCACATGATCGCCGGCCTGCACGACGCGCACGGGCGTGTGACGCTCGACGGTTTCTACGACAGGGTGCGTGAGCTGACCGCGGAGGAGCGCGCCGAGATGGCCGCCCTTCCCCGGGATGAGGCCTCCTATCTGGAGCAGTCTGGCGTAAGCAAGCTCTGGGGCGAGCCGGGATTCACTCCCGTGGAGCGCGAAGGGGCCCGCCCTGCCGTCGACGTCGTGCACATCCTTGCCGGCAGCCCGAAGTCCGCGATCCCCGCGGAGGCCAACGCGATCGTCACCGCGCGGCTCGTGCCCGACCAGGATTCGAATGAAGTGCACGAGGGAGTGATGAAGCGCCTCGAGGAGAGCATCCCGTCCACGGTCGGTTGGGAAGTGGAGTCGTTCGAGGGATTCCCCGCGTCGCTGACAGACAGGTCCAGTCCCGGTGTACAGGCGCTGACGAAGGCCATGGTGGAGGTGTGGGGGAAGGAGCCGCTCTTCTGCAGGAGCGGCGGCAGCATAGCGGCCGTGGGCCAGCTGCAGAAGATTCTCGGGCTGGACTCGGTCCTGACGGGATTCGCCCTGCCGGACTCACAGATGCACGGGCCGAACGAGAAGCTCCATCTGCCTACCTGGGAGAGGGGCATAGAGGCGCTCGTTCACTTCCTGTACTACCTCGCCGGATAGGGACCTCCTGCGCCCGGGCGGCGCTGCCCGCCGGGGCATCGCCGGACGCAACCTGCGAGCCCCCCGGACGGACACCGCCCCGGGGGGTCGCTTATGGCCTTCACGCGCGGGTCTTTCCCTGCTATCCTTGACGCGTTTTCAGAACAGCGTACCGGGCCGGATGGGTGGTCCGGTTCTCCTGTGGTACGGTCGGCCGCGGCTCGCGCGAGGGGCGGCCGAAGATGGTCCGGGCTGAGACTGAACCGTTTGTGGAACATGCTGGGCATCAGCGAGAAGCAAGGAGAGAGGCATGGCCATAACTCTGAGCGGCAAGGATCTGACTGTCGAGAAGCTGGTTCGCGTTGCGCGTCACGGCGAGAAGGTTGAGATCCCGCCGGAGGCGTGGGAGCGGATCAAGGTCTGTCGGGCGATGCTGGAGGAGAAGATCGTCGCCAAGGAGATTATGTACGGGGTCAACACGGGGATCGGGGAGTTCTCTGAGGTAGTCCTCGACGATGAGCAGACCGAGCAGTTTCAGAAGTACCTCATCTACAACCACGCGGCTGGCATAGGCGACCTCGCGCCGATCGAGTACGTGCGCGGCGCCATGGCGGGACGTGTCAACGTGCTCGTGCAGGGCAAGTCCGGGTGTCGTCCGGAGATCGTCGAGACACTCGTCGCCATGCTGAACAAGGGCGTGACCCCCGCGGTCTGTCAGAAGGGGTCGGTGGGTGCGTCCGGCGACCTCGCGCCGATGTCGCAGATCGCGCTCCTCATGATGGGTGAGGGCGAAGCGTTCTTCAAAGGCGAGCTGCTTCCGGGCAGGGAGGCTCTGGATAAGGCGGGCATTCCGGTGCCCGGTCTCAAGGCGAGGGACGGGCTGTCCACGATTAACGGCTCGAATCTCCTGACTGCGATGAGCGCCATCCACGTCTACGACATGAACCGGTGGCTCAAGCAGGCCGAGATCGCCTGCGCGATGACGCTCGAGGCGCTCTACGCGAACATGAAGCCCTACAGCTCACTCCTGCACGAGGTCAGGGGCTTCGTTGGCGCGCAGCGGACAGCGAAGACGCTGAGGACCTGCATCGAGGGGAGTGACCTCGTCTCCGGCAAGATGAAGGTCAAGGTGCAGGACGCCTATTCGATGCGCTCGACGCCTCAGGTGATCGGGGCAGCGCACGACGCAGTCGCGTACGCGAAGAGCCAGGTCGAGATCGAGCTCAACGGCGTCGGCGACAACCCCATCTTTTTCCCGGAGCACCAGCTGACGCTCACGGGCGCGAATTTCCAGGGCTCGCCGGTCAGCCTTCCCATGGACATGGCCGGTGCCGCCATAACGATGGTCAGCGTTCTCTCGGAGAGGCGTCTCAATAGACTGACGAACCCGGCGCTCTCCATCGGCCTGCCCCCGTTCCTGACGAAGGGTGCGGGCATGATGTCGGGGATGATGCTGAGCCAGTACACCGCCTGCATGCTCATCGTCGAGCAGCGGATCCTCTCGGCCCCGGCCAGCACCCAGTCGATACCGGCCGCGGCAGACCAGGAGGACTTCGTCTCGATGGGCATGAATACGGCCATCAAGAACAAGCAGATCCTGGACAACGCGTACGGCGTTCTCGGCATCGAGTTCATGGCCGCGGCGCAGGCGCTCGACTTCCGCGATTTCACACCGGGCAAGGGGGTCCGGAAGGCGCACGAGGTCATCCGGAAGCACGTCGCCCATCTCGACGAGGACCGTCCACTCTACTCAGACCACACCGCCATGCAGGAGGTCGTGAGGTCCTGCGAGATTCTCGAGGCGGTCGAGGCAGAGGTGGGGAGCCTGGAGTAGGGGAGAAGCTCTGAGACGGGGGCGCTTCGGCAAGGAAGACCGGCCGACGATGACCCTCGATAGAGATGTCGGAACGTGGGGCGGGCCAGAAGGCCCGCCCCGCTCCGTGTGGTGGACTGTGCGGGCAGATCCGTGCTCTCGGGCGGGACTCCGCCCCCGGGCCGTGTTCGGTTCGCGACTACGGAGATGGCCCGACCAGCCACTCTTCGGGCAGGGCCTCGAGCAGGGCCTTGGCAACCGCTCTGTGCCCCGCCGGCGTCCAGTGGGGGTCGTTGAGCACGTACACCTCCTCAGTCTTCTGTGCCTCGGACAGGGCGTCACTGACATCGATGAGCGGAACCCCGTATCGCTCTGCGAGGCTCGCCTGCAGGCGTCGGGCACGAGCCGACCGGGTCACCGCGATGCGCGCCTTGAGGGAGCCCGCGACTATCTCCGAGCGGTGCGGCACGGTCACACAGACAATCCGGATCCCGCGCTCCGCGCAGGTCTGAAGAAGCGTGTCCATGCTTCGGGAGGTCGCCCCCAGGGCTTCTTCGCTCGCGTTCGCGAACTGGAAGCGGAGAGCATGCGTTCTCCGATCCAGCATGTTGAGCAGACGACTTCGCCTCATCATCCCATTGAGAAACGGGCTCCTCTCGGTCAGGTCCGGCAAGTACTCGGTGAGACGGTCCGGGGCATACCTCCCAATGCGCAGATCGTCGACGGCGTCGTTCGCGAGACTGAACGTGGAGACGACAATGTCGATCTCCGTCACGGAGAGCACCCTCAGGAGCATGGCATGCTGCTGGTAGAGGCCGTACCCCGGTACTCCGGCGTTGATCACCTCGATAGGAACCGAACGGAAACGCCCCCGCATCATGCTCTCGAGTTGACGCGGGAAGGCGTCCTCCTCCGGAACTCCCCAGCCGAACGCGTATGAGTCGCCGAGAACGAGTACTCTGACACTCTGGCCGCCGCTGTCGATGGAGCGGCTCCGGATGCCGAGTTCGTTTGTGTGCACGTCTGTCGGGTGGCGGCCGCTGCGGTAAGGACCCTGAGCCGATGGGGGAAACACCCACCCGAGCACGGAGTCGCGCTCACACGCGAGGAATCTCGCGCCCTCTGTCCGTGCGGGTTTCCTGTCGGGCCTCCGCTCGATGACTCGGAGAGTGACTTCCAGGACGGCGGCCAGGACGAGTACGGTGACAAGACAGGTGACGACCGCCTGCATGAAGGACCTGAGCCTGCGGCGGGCTCGGATTCGCGGGCTCCGTGGAGGGTAAGGCTGCGCTCGTGGCCGGGCCAAGAGGTTCCTCGACTGTGGGGCTTCTCCGTGGAGGTTCTCCGTGAAGACCGTCCCCGGAGCCGCCTGTGGAGGGGCTATCGGGAGCACGTACGGGTCAGTCGCCCCATAGGAAGATTACAATAATAATACCACGGCTCGACCGGGATTCAAACAGAGCCGGCCCGCCGCGCACAATCTACACATGACTATGGACACTACCGCCCCGCCCCGTTCGCGTACCGGCGCTTCCGACGCGCGCCGGACGCCCGCGACCGCACCCGCCGTGTGACACACAATCTCGCATGTGGTAGACTGTGCGGGCGGATTCGCGCTCTCGGGCGGGACTCCGCCCGCGGTGTATTACAGGCATTCTCAGACGGGGGAGTGTGAGATGGGCCTTCTCGCGTGGATCATCTTCGGTGCGCTGGCCGGCTGGGTAGCCAGCATGATAACCGGCAGGCACCAGGGGTGCTGCCTCAACGTCATCGTCGGAGTCGTCGGCGCCTTCATCGGCGGCATCATCGTTCAGCTCGCGACCGGTCGTGGCTTCAGTATCGGCTTCAACCTGCCGAGCTTCGCCGTCGCTGTTCTCGGCGCCGTGATTCTGCTGGCGGTGGCCGGAATCGCCACCCGTCCTCTGCGCCGGTGATCCTGGCCACGTCCTGCGCAGCTTCCTTCCGGAGGTACGGTGACGCCCTTCGTTCTCACGCGCGACCTCTGCAAGACATACCAGAAGGGGACCGTCGCCATTCCCGTGCTCCAGGGTGTCTCCCTGGAAGTAGGGAAGGGCGAGTTCGTCTCCGTCGTGGGGCGATCCGGCTCGGGCAAGTCCACGCTTCTCAATCTCCTCGGTGGTCTTGACACGGCGACGTCCGGACGCATCGTCGTGGGCGATTCCGATGTCACGTCGATGAGCCGGCAGGACCTGGCGGTGCACCGTCGATCCACCGTGGGGATGATCTTCCAGTCGTTCAACCTCATTCCGTCCAGAACCGCTCTCGAGAACATCACGCTCGCACTGGCATTCGGCAACCATCCCCGGAGTGACAGGAGACGGCGCGCCGCCGAGATCCTCTCTTCCGTCGGTCTCGAGGATCGCCTGAGCCACACCCCCGGCGAGCTCTCCGGCGGCGAGGCGCAGCGGGTCGCCATCGCGCGGGCGCTCGCAAACGACCCGGACGTCCTTCTCGCGGACGAGCCCACCGGCAATCTCGACAGCCGAACGGCCGGGGAGATAGTCGGCCTTCTCGAGGCGCTCAACCGGGAGCGGAGGCTGACGGTCGTCATGGTCAGCCACGATGAGGAGGCGGCGCGCGAGGTCTCGCACCGCGTCTTCAGACTCCTCGACGGCCGCGTGATCGACGAGCTGAGCGGGAGGGCCGACGCATGACACCTCCCGACCTCTGGCGGCTGTCGCTCGAGAACCTGTGGCGAACGAAGCTCCGAAGCGTGCTGACGACGCTCGGAGTCGTCATCGGTATCGGCGCGCTCGTCTCCATGGTCAGCTTCGGCATCGGCATGCAGGAGAACGTCACCAGTGAGTTCCGCGAGAACGACCTCTTCACGAGCATGCA
>DAOWER010000255.1 GCA_030638405.1 Candidatus Eiseniibacteriota bacterium
CGTCGCATCCGACCGTAACGCGCGGCTGCCCGCACCGATGCGCCTGGCCGGACATGCGCGGGCGGCCACACCGATGCGCCTAGTCGGACGCGCGCGCCCGGCCACCACACAATCCAGCGCACTTCCCGCCTAGTCCGCCATTCTCAGTGTGGTCACAAGGATACCACAGAAGAGAGGCTGTGTCAATGGTTCCTGACCGACGATTCGGGAATTCCGCATGCAGCACTCTGCGCCCAGGGGGTGCTGGATGTGCCTCGTGCCCTCTCGATGAGGCGAGGGGGGAGATGCGTTGGCAATCACCGTCTTCAGCGGGCGGTGCTAGCCACCGGGGATCTCGATCTTCGGGTGCGACTGGCCCTCCACGAACTTATTGTCGGTGTGGTCGTAGATGACGTACTCGTGTGTGGTGTCAAGCGGAGCTTTGCCGGAGATCTTCCTAAAACACGGCAGCTCAGCCTCTTGGACAATATGGCACGCGTCGAACACACTTTTGTCCGGAACCCATATGCTGACTGTGTGCTTGGGCTCGCCCCAGTCCCACGTAACCTCTTCCCCCCGCCCCGCGGTGATCTTGTTGATCTTCCCGTCGCTGTCGATGGTGCCCGTCCTCGGATCCGACTCCATCTCTCTCTCCTCGGGCCTCAGGCCCTCTGGTCCACTCCGCCTGTGGTCTCCGCGATGGACCAGGCCGCGTCGACCTCCTCTCTACGGGACCGGGCGCAGGCGCCCGCGGTCCCGCTATCTCCATGATCGGGTGCGGGTCGCAACCCGCGAAGTCATTGGTGCTATCTGTCGCCACCGCGGTGGGGCAGGCGCTCGTAGCGCACATCGGAACAGAGACCCCGCAGCCCGGGCGTCGTCTCTACCTGTTCCCTGGAGTAGCCGCTCGCCAACGCCCTTCCTATCCAGTCGAGAGCGGCGTCCCTGTCGCCCAGTTCTTCGTGAGCCAAGCCTATGTCGAACATCACACGGTCGTCCTTGGGGTTAAGCTCCATCGCCCTGCCCAGGTAGTCCCACGCCCTCGCGCTGTCTCCGAGCTCCGCGCTGTAAGATGCCAGTGAGGCGAGGATTTCCTCGTCGTGCGGCGCGTACTTCAGCTGTTCTTCCGCAAGTTCGACCGCCCTGACGTAGCACTCCGTCGCGCTTTCCTCTCCGCCCGGCACTCCGTCGCCCGCAGCGTCGTACGCAGCGGCCAGGCTGCCCCAGGTGACGTAGTGCGACTTGTCCTCTTCGAGGGCCATCCTATACATGTTGATTGCGTCGGCATAGCGCGATCGCACGAAATGGCACATGCCGAGATTGCTGTACACCATTCGTGACACCTCTGGCGACGGCTCCAGCTCCAGCACCCGGTTCAGCTGCACGCATGCGTCATCGAATCGCTCTTCTTCGAGATGGACAACGCCGATGACGATGTAGGGCCACGGGTTGTCTGGCGCGAGCTTGACGGCTTCTCCGAGCACGCGCAGCGCGTCATCGTATCGATTCTCTGTGAAGTAGAAGCGCCCTAAGTCGAAGTGCGCGGCCCAGTGCTTCGGTCTGTTGACGACCGCCTTCTCAAAGGTGGACTCCGCGAGGGCGAGTTTGTAATCGGACCAGTATGCCTCCGCAAGCTTCCGGCGAGCCACTCTATTGACCGGGTCTATATCGAGAGCCCGCGTGAACTCCTGAATGGCCGCAGTGTAGTTCTCGCCCAGGATCTCCTCGGTGCGTCCCAACGTCACGTGGGCGGCGGCCAGGCGGTCGTCCAACTTGGTCGCGACCCTCGCGCTTTCCGCTGCCCTCCTCGCGCTTTCATGGTCGCCTGTATCATCGAACTCGGCCAAATGTGCCTGCCCGAGGCCCAGCTGGGCCAGCGCGAAGGAGGGGTCGAGTGCCAGTGCGTCGCTGAAGAGCGACACGGCGTCCGCGACGTGGCCGGTCGAGTCGTCCTCCGCGGCCCACAGCCGCCCGAGCCCGCCGAGGTAGGCATCGAACGCGCCAGCTACGGTCGTGCCCCCTGCCGACAGCGTCCGGTGGCCCTGCTCCTGAGAGGGGAGTCCCAGCATTTCAGCCGTCGCGACAACGGGGTCCTCCTGGCACGCGGCCACATTCGCGAGGTTGTCCCGCCACTGTAGGTCGTCCACCTTCTCACGCGATCGCGCATCAACGAGGTCAAGCCACAGGCTGACATCATGGCCGCTGTGCACGACAGTGCCCTTGAGTGCGTGTGTTGCACCTGAGACGACGAAGGCCTCTTCCGGCGTCGTGACGCCGTGTTCCTCCAGCTCGGCGGCGGGAATGACGCGGAAGTTGCGGTCGTCCCGCTCGAGCTGGCTGAGCCTGAACGTCAGGTGATGACGCAGGCCGTCGACGAACGCGTCGTCAGACGCATCACCCGCGTTCCGGAAGGGGAGGACCGCCACCTGCTTCAGCTCCCGAAGCCCGCCAACGCCGAGCCAGCTTCGCACCACGTTCTGGACCGGCGGCACCATGGCGAGCGCCACGCACGCCAGCACCAGCACGACCGCCGCTACGGCGAGTCTGCGCCTCCGCGCGGGCTCAATCGGGATTATCCTCGTGGCGCCGATCTCAATGAGAGAAGAGCCGGACGTGCGCCCGCTCCCCAGCGGCTCGAGGGCGGATACCAGCTCAGCCGCGCTGGCGAAGCGCTCGGCTGGATCCTTCTTCAAGCACCTGTTGACGATCGCCTCGAGCTCGGGCGGCACGTCGTGCCGCAGCGCGCCCAGCGGCTCGGGCTCCTCGTGCACGACGGAGTAGAGCACCGACTCGGGTCGCTCCCCGGGGAAGGGCAGTCCCCCCGTCAGGGCTTCGTAGAGCACGACGCCGAGCGACCATGTGTCCGTCCGGGCCTCGATGTCGCCTCCGCGCGCCTGCTCCGGCGACATGTAGGCGACAGTTCCCACCGTACTGCCGACCCTCGTGAGCCTCGTCTGCCCGGCGAGCTTCGCGAGGCCGAAGTCGAGTATCTTGGCCCTGCCGTCGTCCGTCAGGAAGATGTTGGACGGCTTGATGTCCCGGTGGACGATGCCCTTCGAGTGAGCCACTTGCAGTCCCCTGGCCACGTGGATCGCGAGCCCTACCGCCTCGTCGATGGGCATGGGGCCCTTCTCCAGACGGTCTTCCACCGTCTCACCTTCGTAGCACGACAGAACGAGGAAGAGCTGTCCGTCCTCGGTTTCCTCAATCTCGTGGATGGTGCATATGTTGGGATGGTCGAGCCGGGAAGCGGCCTGAGCCTCTGTGACGAACCGATGCTTGGCGCGCTCGTCGCGAGTGAGTTCGGGGGAGAGGAACTTGAGCGCGACCGTGCGCTTGAGCCGGGTGTCCTCGGCCCGGTAGATGACACCCATGCCACCGCTGCCGAGTTTCTCGAGGATCCTGTAATGACAGACCGTCTCGCCGATCATAGCAGACGCTCCGGGCGGTCCGGCCCTTCTCGCTCGCGGACGGTGGCTCGTCACAAGGGGCAGCGCCTGGGGTTTGCTGTCCGCGAATCCCGTGGCCTGGATACACCCAATCCCATGCTATCTGATTGCCATTCAGATGTATAGCGGATTCTTCCGAACGACCCGCTGCGGGGCACGTGCGGGCGTCCCTCGGCCCTCAAGGCTCGGCACGGTCGGTACAGGAGGCTCGGCATGGTCGGTACAGTAAGGAAGGCCGCCGGCACCTGGCCAGCGGCCTTCGGGTGAGTTGTCGCACGCTCTTGATCCGCCGCCTACTCGCCGTACAGGTCGAAGACCTCCAGCCGGAGCGGCGAGACCACGTACATGTAGAAACGGCCCGTCCAGTCGAACTCGAGCATGTCCTGCGCGGTGGGCTCCGGGGCGCAGCTGTCGCCCTCCACCCAGAAAAACAGAACCGGGTCCAGACCGCTCCTGAAGTCATCGAGAGCCGCGTTGAACAGGTTGACACCGGACGCATTGAGTTTGGCGCTGATCTCGCCGGCGCCGAGCGCGTCGTACAGCGACTGCTCGGAGTAGTCGATGATGACCGACTCGGCCAGGCCGTACTGTATCCAGACGCTGCCCGAGATCTCCCAGTCGTGCCCCGGGTCCTCCAGCCAGGTCACCTCATATGAAGCCGACAGCAGCCTCGCGTCGGTGATGGCGGAGCGCTCGAGCGGCGGGTCGAAACCCTCCAGCGCATCGTCGATCCCCTCCGCGACGTCTACGATCTTGGGGTCGCCGACGTAGTCGGCCGAGTCCTCACGCGTCTCGAAGTCCATCTCGGCGTAGTTCCGGAGGACGATGTCTACCACTTTCTCGTGGAGCAGCTTGCACCCGGTGATGCCCGCGGCAAGGCCGAGGACGATCAGGAGTGCGATGATCCCTCTCATCTTGTTGTTCATGGTCCTCCCTCCTTGCTGGTTAGAATCCGAAGCCCATGCCGAAAGCGAAGCCGCTCTGCTCCGCGATGTTGTATTCGCCGTAGAGCGACACGACGGTCACCTGCGCGTGCAGACCGAGCGTCAGGTGGGCGGTCGACCGGGAGTCGAACTTGACCGACACGGGGTCGCCGTCCTCGTCGTCGTATTCGACGTCCATCTTGAACGTGTCCATCGAGAGCCCGGCGTACGGCTCGATGGTAGCGAACACCAACGGGAGTTTCATGCTGGCCTGCGCTCCGAACGAAAAGGCCGTGGCGTCTATCAGGTCGTCACCCAGCTTGAACCTCTGGTACATGATCCCCGCTGCAATGTCGACCGGAAGGCCGGGGAAATACTGGGAAATGCTGTGCCTGAGGCCGTAGCCCTGGAGGTCCACGTCGCCTATCTCGACGTCGCCCGTGTCGAAGGCCATATAGCGGATCAGTGCCTCGGTGCCCTTGAACGACCCGATGCGTAGCTGTGGGGCCGCCAGCGCGAATGAAGCGAGGTCGAAACCGCCCGGGAACGCGAACGCCGTCCCGCCGTCACCATCGACGATGATGGCACCGGTCGGGCCGACCACGGTCGATGCATTATCCACCGTCGTCTCGGGGCTGAAGCCCATCTCTGTGGTGGCGCTGAACGTTCCATCGTCATCCGAGAACAGAACCGCCATCAGCCCCAACTCGAGCGATACGTGGAGGCCCCCCTCGGGGACGTGGGCCGAGTGGAACAGCGCGTTGTTCAGGTTGGCGCCGATGGCCTGAGCGAGGGGCTCCAGATAGCCCTCCGCGTTGGCGCCCGTGTAGGCGGATATCGCGTCCTCGATCTGCGCCGACGCCGGAATCGACGCGATCAGGACCAGCACAACACACCCCAGAGCCGCGAGGGAGCGGGTTCGAGCGACCATGGAATCCTCCCTTTCCGTGAGCTTCGCCTGCCTGGACGAATCCCGAGCAATTGCACCCTCTCTATACTGTAGATAACCACTCTAGTGACTATCCGTCAAGCATCTTCTGTATCGTCCGGGCGCCGCCCGACGGGCAGCGGTCCGGCGCACGCTTCCTGGCGCGGCCCGGTGGCGCACGATGTGCCCATGCGCTGTTTGCTCACGTCGAGAACCTCCTTGACACCGCTTCAGGGATTGGCTAGCGTTTGGCCGTTCACACACTTATTGAGTACAAGAGCACCCTGGCGAGCCGGACTCTCAGGTCCGGCGCGGGCGCTTCCTACGACACGGCACGCCGCGCGCGGCCGGACGCGCGGTGCGGTGTGCGAGTCCATCCACGGTGGGAGGTTCGATGCGTTCAATCGCCATTGTGAATCAGAAGGGCGGTTGCGGGAAGACGACCACTGCAGTGAACCTGTCCTCGTTCCTCGCGGACATGGGGAAGCGTGTGCTGCTCGTCGACTGCGACCCCCAGTCGCACGCGTCGGTGGGTCTGGGCATAGAGCCGGACCACCTAGAGAGGTCGACGTACGACC
>DAOWER010000005.1 GCA_030638405.1 Candidatus Eiseniibacteriota bacterium
GACCACTACGACGTCCACAGGAGTGAGGCTGCCGGGTTCATCCCGGGCGGGACGACGCTCGTGGGGACCGCGACGGACACGACCTTCATCGACCTCGACCCGGACCCGACGACCTGGTACTACCGCGTCACCGCCGAGGACGTCCACGGCAACGAGGGGGACCCGTCGAACGAGGCGTCCGCGACGCTCGGGACGGGAATCGATGACCCGGAGACGCCTGCAGCGTTCGCGCTTCGCGGAAGCCACCCGAACCCGCTCGCGCACGGAACGCGCATCGTCTTCGACCTCCCGACGCCCGCGCACGTGACGGTCGACGTGTACTCGATCGACGGGCGACGCGTGGTGGCGCTGGTGGATCGTTTCATGGAGGCGGGCACGCAAGTCGTTCAGTGGGACGGGACTGATGACGACGGCGTGGAGGTGCCGGGCGGCGTCTACCTCTACCAGGTGGAGGCGGGCTCGGAGCGCGCGAGGGGGAAGGTCGTAGTTGTCAGGTAGTGTGCGCTGCAGACCGTCCTCCGGCGCCTTCGGCAGGCGGAAGCGCGAGAACGGAGCGGCGACGGCGAAGATATTAGCTCCTATTCTGGCAGTGGCTCTTTGTTCGTGTGCTGTCCAGGTGGCTCAGGTGAACCCGCGGCGACCTGGGTAGAAGACTCACTTAGCGCCTGAACGCCGCGTTGTACGCGGCAATGGAAGGAGGATTGGCGAATGTCGATCGCAAGCTGCAGGCACGCAGCGGCCGTCGCTCTCGTCCTGGCCGTCATGCTGTTCGCATGTGCTCCCGCCCTGGGCGAATGGGAGGAAAACGGGAACCCGGTCTGCGAGGCAGAGGATGAGCAGCACTCCGTGACGATCAGCGGCTCCCCGATCTCCTATGCGTACGGTCAGGGAGAGCGCCCGCGGGCCTACGCGTCCATCATCGCGTGGGCCGACGACAGGTACTGGGGCGTGTGGGAATCCGACATCTGCTCCCAGATGATGAGCGCCGACGGAGAGCCGCTGTGGGATCCTGAAGGCGTGTCCATATGCGACGCACCGGGTCAGCAGTCCGCGCCGGTCGCCGTCCCTGACGGCGAGGGCGGAGCCGTGGTCGTCTGGCGGGACAGGCGGCTCGGCGGGCCCGGCTACGCGATCTACGCACAGCGCATCGACGAGTACGGAGTGACGATGTGGGATGAGCAGGGCGTGGAGGTCTGTTCGGAGACCCACAATCCCACGAGCGTGTGCGTCACCGCCGACCTGTCCGGAGGCGTCATCGTGGCCTGGCGCGGCGATTCGGACAGCGGGGACTACACGGAGATCCAGGCGCAGAGGATCAAGGGCGACATGTCCGAGCCCTGGAGCACCGAGTACGTGGTGGTCTACTCGGACAGCACCGCGACTCCCATGTTTCCCGACATCACCGACGACGGAGCAGGAGGAGCCATCATCGCGTGGGAGTGCAACAGCGGTCCGGAGCTCGGAGTGCACGCGCAGAGAGTGGACTCCCTGGGTGTCGTCATGTGGACCAGCGGAAGCACCCGAATCTGCACGGGAGACGGATACGACGCCGCGATCGTCTCGGACGGCGCGGGCGGGGCCATAGTCGCCTGGGAGGACTACAGGACTCAGGAACCGCTCTTTGTCCCCGATATACACGCGCAGCGCCTGACGGCGAACGGCGGCCCGCGCTGGCAGGCGGGCGGGATCGAGGTCTGCACGGCATTCGATCGCCAGGACAACCCCGTACTGACCACGGACGACGCAGGCGGGGCGATCGTCTGCTGGGAGGACACGCGAGTCGGGGACGACGAGGACCTCTACGCCGCCCGGGTGGACTCCGGCGGGACCGTCCTCTGGCCGTATGAGGGAGTGCCGATCTCCGTGGCTCCCAACGACCAGGAAGAGCCGAGGATCATCCCGGACGATGCGGGCGGCGCCATCATTGTCTGGCGGGACTGGAGAGGAGCGGCCCCGTTCTTTGCGCAGAGGGTCGACGCCGATGGGATTCCGTACTGGCTTCCGGACGGGGCCCCGGTATGCATCTCGGCGGTGGACGGTCTGCCGGAAATCGCACCGGACGGGGAGAGCGGCGCGGTGGTCGTGTGGGGCGACGGCCGGAACGTGCTTGAGGCCGGCCACGATATCTTCGCGAAGAGGCTTGCGTACGACTACGGGGACGGTATGGGCGTGCCGGAAGACTCAGCGCAGCGGCTCCGCATCGAGCAGAACAGCCCGAACCCCTTCAACCCGGTCACGGCAATACGGTGCCACGTGAGCGAGCCAGGCCGCGTGCGGCTGGACGTGCTCGACATCTCAGGCAGAGTGGCTGCCACGCTGGTCGACCGCACGTGGTCCGGGGGGCCGCTGGATGTTGAGTGGCGAGGGCTGGATAATGCCGGGAGACAGCTGGCCTCCGGCGTATACCTCTGCCGACTTCGTTCGGGGGAGGACACGGCGACGATCAAGATGGTCCTGCTCCAGTAGCAGGCATGTGGCGCGTTGTGGATTCGTGCGTGAGTCCGCGGCCGGGTCTGCAGACCTGCGCTTCGGATGGAGGTGAGGTTCGTGGCAAGGCCGCCGCTCTCAGTGGGGAGGGCGGCGGCTTCCAGTGCCTCCGCATGCGGCCCGGAGGTCGCCCCTGGCAGTGGTCGGCATTCAACCTTCCTTTCCCTGTCTGGGTCATGTATAATGTAGTAGCGCCAACTGGCGGTGGCGCCGGACTCGCCCCTCGTGCGGACTTGGGAGGTACCCATGTCGCGCACTGCTACGGGTCTTCTTGTCGCCCTCCTTCTCGCTGTTTCGATCTCCTCACTGATCACACATGTCCGGGCGGACGAAACCGCCCCCGCGCTGCCGTCCGAAACGGCCCGCGCGGCCCCGTCCTGTCTCTCGACCGCCGAGGTGCTAGCCGACCGACCCGGCGGCTCCGAGCTACGGTTCACGTTCGAGTGGCAGCCGGGCTCCTCCGAGGACGTCCGCGCCGTCCAGACGGTCGCGGGCGAGCTAGTCAGGGCCTCCTACCGCCGTGCCGATGACGTCGGGGCGCCCCTCGGAGGAGGCGCGTGGCAAGCCACCTCGGCCGGACCTGGGCAGTACTCGGTACTGGTCCGGGTGCCGGACCGCGGGGCCATCGAGACGGAGGTCCTCTCGTTCGAGCTCGTCTCGCCTGACGGGACGCCCATTCCGGGGTCCGCGACCATCGATCTGACTTCGTGTGTCGAGCTCTCCGAGCCAGCCATCATGCGCGACCTCAGGCTTGTCACCGTGACGTTCGACCCGGTGCTCGACGAGCCGCCTCTCGACGCGCTCGTCCGGTCCGTTTCGGTGTCCGTCTCGGCCACCGGCGCGCCCGGCATCAACGAGAAGACGACGCGCACGCTTCCTCTCTCGCCGGCCTTCGACCGCCTCTACGGGTCGGAGATCATCAACTACGAGGCCGAGTCGCTATCCGACATGGCAGTTGGAGGCCGCGCGGGGGAGACAGCTCTCGAGTCCTGGAACGCCGATTCCCGCGACCCGCGCCCCGAGGGCGCACGCTACCTCGTCGTCACCTCGGACTCGATGGTCCAGGCGCTTGAGCCGCTTCTCTATTGGAAGAAGCTCAAGGGCGTTCCGACGCAGGTCGCTAC
>DAOWER010000146.1 GCA_030638405.1 Candidatus Eiseniibacteriota bacterium
AGGCTCACCTCGTGCGCGAGAAGATGCCGGACGCCAACATCACCGTCTTCTACATGGACGTGAGAGCGTTCGGGAAGGGCTACGAGGAGTTCTACGACCGCGTCCGGAACGAGAACATCATCTACAGGCGTGGCAGCGTCTCCGAGATCTACAAACGCGGCGAGCGCCTGGTGGTCACGGGAGAGGACACCCTGGTAGGAGAGCCGATCGAGGTAGAGGCCGATCTGGTCGTGCTGGCCGCCGGGCTCACCGCCCGGAAGGACACGGACCCGATAGCTTCCATCCTCAAGCTCTCCAAGTCATCCGACAGGTTCCTCATGGAGGCACACCCGAAGCTCAGGCCGGTGGACACGGCGACGGACGGCGTCTTCCTGGCTGGCTGCTGCCAGGGCCCGAAGGACATACCGGACACCGTGGCTCAGGCCAAGGCCGCGGCCGCGTCGGCCATCATCCCGATGTCGCGCGGCACGGTGCGGCTCGAAGCCATATCGGCAGTGGTCGATGAGGACCGCTGCTCGGGCTGCCAAATTTGCGTGGGCGTCTGTCCGTATGGGGCGATCAGCTACGATGAGAAAGACAAGGTCTCGCGCGTCAACGAGGCGCTGTGCAAGGGGTGCGGGACCTGCGGAGCGGCCTGCCCGTCGGGCGCCATGTCGACCATACACTTCACCTCTGGGCAGATGCGGGCGCAGGTGCTCGCGCTCATCGGAGGTACCGATGACTGATGCAAGAAAAAGGGGCGCGACGGTGAAGGATGCCAAGAAGGCGTGGGAGGAGAAGGTGTCCTCGTCCGCCAAGCAGCGCGACGCTCTCTTCACCTCCGTCTCGGGCGAGGAGGTGGATCTCCTCTACACGCCCGAGGACACCGCCGATCTGGACTACGAGCGCGACCTCGGCTTCCCGGGGGAGTTCCCCTACACGCGCGGCGTGCGGGGCAACATGTACCGGGGGCGTCTGTGGACGATGAGGCAGTTCTCCGGATTCGGCACGCCTGAGGACTCAAACGAGCGGAACAAGTTCCTACTGAACCACGGGCAGACGGGACTCTCGGTAGCGTTCGACCTCCCGACCATCATGGGCTACGACTCGGACCACGAGCGCGCCGAGGGCGAGGTCGGAGTGTGCGGCGTGGCCATCGACTCGCTCCGGGACATGGAGACCCTGTTCGACGGCATCCCGCTGGACAAGGTCAGCACGTCGATGACCATCAACGCGCCCGCGGCGGTGCTGCTCGCCATGTACATCTGCGTGGGCGAGAAGCAGGGCGTGCCGTCCGAAGCGCTCCGGGGGACCATCCAGAACGACCTCCTGAAAGAGTACATCGCCCAGAAGACCTGGATCTTCCCGCCGGAACCCTCGATGCGCATCATCACCGACATCATGGCCTACTGCGCCGAGCACGTGCCGCAGTGGAACACCATCTCCATCAGCGGCTATCACATCCGCGAGGCCGGCTCGACCGCGCTGCAGGAGCTGGCGTTTACGCTCGCGGACGGGTTCGCGTACGTCGAAGCCGGTATCGCGGCTGGCATGGACGTCGACGAGTTCGCGCCCAGGCTCTCGCACTTCTTCAACTCACACCTGGACTTCTTCGAGGAGGTGGCGAAGTTCCGCGCCGCGCGCCGCATCTGGGCCACCGACATGCGCGAGAAGTACGGCGCGAAGGACCCGCGCTCGTGGCTGATGCGATTCCACACGCAGACCGCCGGGTGCAGTCTGACGGCCCAGCAGCCGTTCAACAACGTGGTTCGGACCGCGCTCGAAGGGCTGGCGGCCGTGATGGGCGGGACACAGAGCCTCCACACGAACTCGATGGACGAGACGCTGGCTCTGCCGTCCGAAGAGGCCGTGCACGTCGCGCTCCGGACGCAGCAGGTCATCGCGCACGAGTCCGGCGTTCCGAACGTCATCGACCCGCTGGGCGGTTCCTACTACGTCGAGGCGCTGACTAACAAAATGGAGAAGGGCTGTCGCGACTACTTCGACCAGATCGACAAGCTCGGCGGCGTCATCCCCGCGATCGAGAAGGGCTTCTTCCAGCGGGAGATCGCGAGGGCGGCCTTCACGTATCAGCGCGAGGTCGAGGAGAAGAAGAGGATCATCGTTGGCGTGAACGATTACGTGGACGAAGGTGAGGAGGTCAGGATAGACCTCCTCAGGATAGGTCCGGAGGTTGCGGAGCGGCAGAAGAGGGTCCTGGCCGACGTCCGGCACGACCGCGACGATGCTGCCGTCAAGGCCGCGCTCGCCGGGCTGAGGGCGGCGGCCGAGGGCACCAACAATCTCATGCCGCACTTCGTCGAGTGTTGCCGCGTCTACGCCACCGAGGGCGAGATGATAGGAACCCTGAGGGATGTGTTCGGCGAGTACCGCGAGCCTCCCATCTACTGGTAGAGGCAGTGCTGGAGGCGGGGGCCGTTCGATTGACGCCGGCGCCTGCGTCCTCCGCGAACAAGCGCAAGGAGACGAGAGACGTATGGCAGACCGAATCCGTGTTCTGGTGGCGAAGCCCGGGCTCGACGGCCATGACCGGGGCGCCAAGGTGGTCGCAAGCGCGCTCAGGGACGCCGGCATGGAGGTCGTCTACACCGGCCTTCACCAGACACCCGAGATGATAGTCAACGCCGCCGTTCAGGAAGACGTCGATGTCGTCGCGCTGAGCATCCTCTCCGGGGCGCACATGACGATGTTCCCGAGGGTCCTCGAGCTTCTCAAGAAGGCCGGGGCGGACGACGTCGTCGTGACCGGCGGCGGGATCATCCCCGCCGATGACATGGAAGAGCTCGGCAAGATGGGCGTCGACAGGCTCTTCGGACCCGGCAGCGACACGCGTGAGATCGCGCGGTACATAACCGAGGCCGTCGCCGCGAAGCGCGGCTAGCGGAACCAACCTCACGCTGAGAGGAAACGATGTTCGATCTGAACGATCAGCAGAAGGAAACCCGCGCGTGGGCGCGCGAGTTCGCCGAGAAGGAAGTGCTTCCTCGGGCGGCGGAGATGGACCGGTCCGCCACCTACGATCGCGCGGTCATCGATGCGATGTTCGAGGCGGGACTCATGGGGCTGCTCGTTCCCGAGCAGTACGGCGGGCGGGAGTTGAGCGCGCTTGAGTACGCGACGGCCGTCGAAGAGCTGGCGCGTTGCGACGGGAGCACCGCGCTCGTCATGTCCATTCACAGCTCGCTCGTGACCGCCCTCATTGCGGAGTTCGCGTCCGAGGAGATGAAGGGTTCGGTGCTTCCCGATCTTGCCTCGAGGAAGGTCGGGGCGTTCGCCCTGACCGAGGAGGACCCCTCCGTCCCGACGAAGGCAGATCCCACGGGTGACGCGTTCACCGCCAACGGCACAAAGATGTACATCACGAACGGCCCGGTGGCCGACCTCATCGTACTCTTCGCCGTGACCGGCGTGACCGAGAAGGAACGGGACGGGAAGGTGAGGAAGCGCGACGAGGTGAGCGCACTTCTGGTCGATACCGACGACGCGGTCGGCCTCACGAGAACGAACGTCGAGGGCAAGATGGGACTGACCGCAGCCCCGGTCGGGCGGCTGGTCTTCCGCGACGTGTCCGTGCCGGCATCGCGCCTCGTCGGTGAGAGGGGCGTGGGTTTCAAGATGGCCATGAAGGTGCTCGACGCGGGGCGCATCGGCGCGGCGGCGATGGCCGTCGGCATCGGGCAGGCGGCGCTGGAAGCCGCGCGATCGTACGCCACGACGCGCGTGACGGGAGGGCGTCCCATCGCGAAGTTTCAGGCCGTACAGCTGATGATCGCGGAGGCGGCGACCAGGCTCGAGGCGGCCCGCGCTCTGACGTATCAGGCGGCCTCCGCCGTGGATCGCGGAGAACCGATCTCGGAGCTCGCCGCGATGGCGAAGCTCTTCGCGTCTGAGACCGCCTCGTTCGTGGCGTCGAAGGCGCTGCAGGTGCACGGCGGTTCGGGCATCGTGCAGGAGCTGCACCCCGTCGAGCGCTACTTCCGCGACGCGAGGGTGATGGAGATCATCGAAGGCACTTCCGAGATTCAGAAGCTGGTTGTGGCCGGGCACGAGCTCAGGGGCTAGGACCGGGGCTTCACCGGCATCCGGACTGCCACGGCGGGCCGATCGCGGTCGGCAGACCCGCTTCAGTGAAAGAGACCGATGGCCAACGTGAAGACCAGACTCGGCGACACCGAACTCGTCAGCCTCGACGCGGGCCGGTTCCCGTACGACGGCGGGGCGATGTTCGGCGGCGTGCC
>DAOWER010000086.1 GCA_030638405.1 Candidatus Eiseniibacteriota bacterium
CAGGCCCTTCCTCTGGTGGGCCGGCGACGTCGCGACGGGCTCGCATGCGGCCGTCAGGGTGATGTCATCAAACCAGACGGTCGCGAACGACGCAACCGCTCCGTCCGGCGCCACCGCGACGATGTCCAGATCGCGGCGGTAGAGCGGCGCCTTCTGGATGTTGCGATACCAGGTGACGTCCGCCCTGTTGTCATGGGCGTAGTTCGGGTCGTCCGGGTGGAACGCCAGCCCGGACGTGTAGCACCGCTCCAGGAGCTCGGCGCCATCGCTCATCGGGCGGACGACGAACCCCGCGGGCACTGCCGGCTCGGGCATCTCCCCCTCGAGCGACATGTAGCGCGCGCGCTCCTCGAACCGGGGTTCGAACCCGCGGCGCTCGAGGATGCCCTCACGAAGCGCATCGCCCTCATCGGCCCAGACGGCCACCTTGTTCTTGCCGTCCTTGGCCACGGTCCAGAGCCGCTCCTCCGCGATAGAGATCATCTCTTCCTCGAGAGCCTCAGTACGGAACTCCGGGTGCATCTGGAGGAACGCGTTGCCCTTGCCCTCGGCGTTCAGCACGGCCGCGAGTTCGCCGTCCGGCGTCTCCCAGAGGAAGACCTTCTCTTCCATCGGCCCCTGGTCCAGGTTGGCGACGCCGTGCCAGCGCCAGTACTCCCAGCGGTAGCTCTGCCAGTTGTGCTCCTCGCGCCCGTTCAGAAGGAACATCTCGCGTAAGTAAGCGCGAATCTTCCAGAAGTCGGGAGTTTCGTATGCCCTCATGTTGAGCTTCATGGGTTGCCATCCTATGCGTGAGCCGCTCGTGGCGGCTGAAGCAGTCGGGGCCACCGCTCCTTTGCCTCATGGCGCGGGAGCGGCGACGCCCCGATCGTTATGAATGACACCGTCGACTCTAGGCGCCCTCCGGCGCCGCGACCGCCCTGGCCGAGTCGCCGGTGGCGGTACCGGCGACCTCAGCCGCTCCGCCGAACGGGCGCCGGTACTCGGTCCACGCGGGGACGGGCCTGAACCCGAGCCGCATGTTGAGATCGAACATCGGGTTGTTCTCCTCGTTGTCCGTCTCGATGAACTTCGCACCGTGCTCCTTGGCGCGCGAGAACCCGTGGACCTTGAGCGCCGTGGCGATGCCCTTCCGCCTGTGGCTTCTGACGACGCCCGTGAGACCGGTGTAGATCTTCTCCGGGTCCGCCTCGGACAGCCAGAGGCCCGAGTAGCCCACCAGCCGGTCGCCGTCACAAGCAAACCAGTGCATGTTCATGCGGTAGCCGGGACTCTCGAACCGCTTGCACCATCTCTCGAACGTGGGCCGCGTGACCTCGTCGACCGACGGCACATCCTGGAAAAGCTCCCACCCGAGATCGTACCACCCGCGCTTCCATTCCGGGTCTACCTCAGCGAGCTCCGTCAGACAGAGGATCTCTATGCCGAGTTCCTTCATCTTGCCGGGCGTCCAGTCGAACTCCGACAGCTCGAGCGCCTCGACGTCGAGCCGCGAAACGGCGTACCGCATCGCGAACTCGAACCCGCGCTTCGTGATGAATCTGGCATAATCGGGCTTGTCGTCGCGTGTCCACGTGACGAGCGCGTTCGCGTCGCCCTTCGCGAGCTCGCCCATGAGGAAGTCGTAGAACTGCTTCCCGTGGCCGCGGTTCTGGTGATCGGGATGCACGTCGACGGACACGAGGTACTTCCCATCGACGTGGCTCCAGCTGCAGTGCGAGTAGATGCCGGATGCCACTACCGTCCCGTCCACTTCCCCAACGAACCGCGCGTGCGTGTACTTCGGGTCGCGGCTCGCGTCCTCATACTTGAACTCGGCCAGACCCTGCTTCTCGTCGGGCCACAGCGTGTTGGATATGTCGAGTACCGCGCGGTACTCGTCGTCGGTCTTCTTGAACCTTCGTATCGTCATCATGTCGGTGTGTCTCCGTTCTCGTTGTTGAGTTCCTTCCTGTAGGTCCACCAGGCCGGCACCGGCCTGAAGCCGAGACGGACGTTGAGGTCGTACATCGGATTGTTCTCCTCGTTGTCCGTCCTGACGACCCGGGCCTCGCGGTCACACGCGAAGTTAATCGCGCGCACCTTTAGCGCGGTCGCTATCCCCTTCCGGCGCAGGCCTCTCACGACGCCTGTCAGCTCCGTGTGGAGCTTGTCCTTCTCGGCGAGGGACTGCCACAGGCTGGTCACGCCGATGAACCTGCCGTCCTTGATCGCGATGAAGTACGCCTCCGGGATGTGTGCGGGGTGCGTCAGCCACTTCATCCACTGGTCGAACGGCTGCTTCGTTATCGGGTCGTCGGTTGGAACATCCTGCAGCAGCTCGTGCTCGAGCTCCCACATCTCCTCTTTCCAATCGACTCCGTCAGCCTCGAGCTCCGGCAAGGTCCGAATCTCGACCCCGATCTCCGCCATGCGGTCGGCGGCCCAGCCGAACGGCTTCGGATCGAAGTCGGCGACCACGAGCTCGGACACTTGGTCGCGCATGGTCCTCTTGTACCCACGCTTCTCCAGGAAGCCCATCCCCTCCGGCCTGTCCTCCCGGGCATGGGACTCGAAGATCTTGGGACTACGCTCCGCAAGGTCCTTCACGATGTGGTCGTAGAGCGCCGTCCCGATCCCGTTCCTCTGGTGGTCCGGGTGGACCTGTATCATCGTGAAGAACTTCCCGGGCACGTGTGTCCAGTCGGACTCGCCGCAGATGGCGCTGGCGATTATCTCCCCGTCGCTTTCCACGACCAGGCGCTGAAAGTAGTACTTGGGGTCACGCCTCTTGTCGTGCTCCTTGGTGGCCTGCGGGACGCTCGGCCTGTCAGGCCAGACGGCGTTTGAGATGTCCGCGAGCGACTGGTAGTCGGCGTCGCTGTAGTTGAACGGTCTTATCATCATCGTTAGCAATCTCCGTGTCTTCGGTTCCTTTCGGTTGACCTAGCGGGCAGGCTGGGTCTCGAGCTTGATCTTGATATTGAGAACGCGTATCACGTTCATACTCTTGCTTCGTCCTCTGACGGCCAGAACGGCCCTGTCGGGGTCCGGCCATGACGCGTTCGAGACGTCGAGCAGGCTTTGATACCGCCTGTCGCTCTCGTCCTGTGCGCTGATCAGATACTCCATGTTCTGTTCTTCCTTTCGCGTGGACGCGGCGCGCCCACGTCGGTCATGAGTTCAAGTGTCGTGTCGGCCGGCTTCGCCTGGCGCCAATCCGTCTTCAGCGTCCGGACGGTCAGCTCGGCCGTCTGCTTGCCGCGGGAGCGGCTCGCGCGCGTCTGGCGTGGCTCCTCCCGGACGGCTCCCTTGGGGGGACGTAGGCTCATCATCAACATGCTCGCTGCCAGGTTCATCATCCCGATAACGAGCAACGGCATCGTATGATGGCCGAACATCGCCCCCAGGCACCAGAGCCCGCCAGCCGCGGCGAAAGCCGTAGCGGCGAGACGGTACCTCGCGTGTGCTGTGATGTTCCTGGCCATAGTGTGCTCCTCGTTAGCGCTCGAAATGCCCGGCCTGCCCGCCGTCCTGCCTGCCCGAGTACCGGGTAGGCAGAATGCTCCGTCACCCGATACACTCTGTTCGAGATCGGCAGCAACGAGTTGCAGGCCCCGCACTTCCTGAGGGGCCGCTATGCTTACACCTTGGCTAAACAGAAGAGCTAGCTACGAAGGTGGGCCCTCGAGGTGCGATCTCGAGTGTATCGGTCGTCCAACGTTGATCACCCGGCGCCTCCTCTCGGGAGTTCATGGGTTCACTGCACGAACGGTGTGATGGGTATGCTACTAACCTGCGCCTTGCCCCGTCAAGCAGTTTCTGTGCCGACACGACTATCGGCGCATCATACGCTCTGACCGACGATGCGTCCGCAGGGTTGAAGCGGGTCTCGATCTTTTTCTTTCGACCCGTCGACCGCCGGCACGCGGTGTCGCCCTCACCTCACGACCACTGGTCGTCATCTCCGAACTGAATCATGACTCATCCACCTCGACGACCTTCTCGACGGCGATCGAACACTTGGTGACCAGCGCCGCGATGGCGCCGATCGCTGCCAGCTGGGTCAGTATGAGAGCGCCTGCAACGCCCAGCGTAAGGGGGAATTCTATGAGGCTCTGCCCTTTCTCGCTCTTGATGATTACACGCCTGA
>DAOWER010000244.1 GCA_030638405.1 Candidatus Eiseniibacteriota bacterium
CCCTTCTCCTTCTTGCACGCCTCGAGAAGGACATGGAACTCCTCCGAGGGAAGCCCCATGACGACGTCGGCGTACATCTGGATGAGCCGGCGGTAGCTGTCGTAGACGAGGCGCTCGTTACCCGTCTTCGCGATGATGCTGGCCGCCGTCACGTCGTTCATGCCGATATTGAGCACGCTGTCCATCATTCCCGGCATCGACACCCGCGCGCCCGAGCGCACCGAGAACAGCAGCGGACTGACGGAGCCACCGAACCCCCTCCGCATCTCACTCTCCACCTTCGCGATGGCGTCGCCGACCTCCTCTTCCATCCCCTCGGGGAACCGCGCATTGTGGTTCATGTAGTACGTGCACACGCGCGTGGAAATCGTGAATCCCGCGGGCACCGGCACGCCGAGGTTGGTCATCTCGGCGAGGTTGGCGCCCTTGCCGCCAAGGATGGCCTTCATCTCCCCGCGGCCGTCGGCCTTCCCGCCGCCGAAATTGTATACGTGTCTCTGTGGCATCGGTTGCTCCTTGCGCCTGTCTGTTGGCGCCGTCGCGCCGTCGCGTGCCGACTCGGCTCGCGGGTGGCTCCCGCTCGGTTCTCTTCTGATTCCCAAACGGACCAATATATCATCAGCGGGTCGCTGAGGCAATCACGACCCGCCGCACACTTGCTGTTCTGGGTCTCGACAGGGGTTTCTAGGAGGGACTCGTCGAGGGCGTTGAGGTCGTCGGGGTGCAATCCGACGCCCCCGGACGTTTCGCACGCTAGAAGGGCAGCTTGCCGGCCTTGTCCCCGGCTGGAGGCTCGTGACCGTCCCGGAAGGGCTCGCCGAGCTTTCCAGCACCAGGAGCGGTCTCGCGGTGATCCGCGGTGGCAGCCGCGCACGCGGCTACCTCATCGCGCACCATCCGACGATAGAGAGCCTCTCTCCGTATCTGGGCGACCACTATCTCGCGGAGCGACGCGCTCCTCTCCGGCTCGTCGGCATCGAGCGCTCCCACCAGATAGAGCATCTCATCCTTCAGGTCGCTCTGAAGCGTCCTGAGGTTCTTCCGCCGCTGCTCCATGATCAAGTTGGCAACGCCGATGGCCACGACGTAGCTGCCGAGCAGGTAGATGATCCCGTAGGGCGCAACGAGACCGAGCATCTGCCAGCCGAAGAAGACGGTGACACCCCACAGCAGGATCACGGCCGCCTTCGGGTTGAGCCCGAAGCGGATGAGGCGGTGGTGGATGTGAGACTGGTCCGGAGTCATCACTCCCCCGTGCGACCGGCTTCGGCGGATGATGGTCGTCACCACATCGAACGCCGGCACGACCATGCACGCGCCGACGACGAGCACGGCGTTGCTGGCCAGGTCGCCCCGCCCACCGATGACGGTCCCTCCCGCCAGGAAGAACCCGAGACCCATGCTCCCCGCGTCACCGAGGTAGACGTTGCCCTCGCGGAAGTTGTGGACGAGGAATCCGACCCCGCTGCCGAAGATGCCCGCTATCATCATGTACAGCAGGGGGTTGTTGTTCATGAGACCAACGACGAAGAGGCCCGACGCGGCGATGACGGCTATCCCACCCGCTAGTCCGTCCAAGCCGTCGATGAGATTGAAGGCGTTCATGAAGCCGACGATCCAGAAGACCGTGATCGGGTAGCTGAGCCATCCGAGTTCGATGGCCGGGCCGAAGAAGAAATGGATCCTCTCGAGTGCGACGCCACTCGCGACCATTGCGGTGGCCACGGCAATCTGCACGGTGAGCTTCACGCCGGGCTTGAGATTGATGCGGTCGTCCAACATGCCGAGGATGACGATGACGGTCCCACCGACGAGAAGCGCCGAGAGCCTGAACGCCACGTTGGGGGACACGTAGCTGTAGAACCTGAGCGCGAATAGCAGCGATGCGGCAGTGGTGAGGAATATGACGATGCCGCCGGTAGTGGGAACCGGCCTGGCGCGAGTGCGGCGCGAGCTTGGAAGGTCCACGAGGCCCACCTTCAGCCCGAGCCTGGCGATCGGCCTCATGAGCAGCCACGACAGCGTCGCGGCTGAGCCCAGTATGACGAGTGACCAGCTGACCAGGTCCACGGCTACCTCATTTTCCCACAGCTACGCGCATTCCTTTCGCCAATCCGTATACGCAATATAGCATCAATCACGGGCGAACCAAATATGCAGTTTGTCATGAATCGCCTGTCGCCCGAGGTCCCGCTCCATGTTACTGGGCCCCGACATTCGCCCGAGGTCCCGCTCGAGCGTCACCGAGACCCGGCATCGACCAGCGCCGCGCGTGCCCGCTCGAGCTTCGCCCTCGCCCTCTTGCGCGAGTCCTGCGCGTAGTCTCTCCATCGCGCTCCGGCCTCCGCGAACCCGGCAAAGCCGGTCATCCTGGCGAGCACGTCCATCACAAGGACGTGAGTCCCGTGACGCCCCGCGCTCGCCGGGCGCCGACGTTGTCCTTCCAGGTGCGCGCAGGTCCAGTAACCCAGGTCGAAGCGGTCGAGCACGAAGAGCAATCCGTCCACGCAGCGGTTGAGGAGGATCCGCGCTCCCGGGTCCTCTTCGACACTCAGGTAGTCGTGCATCGCCCAGATGCTTCTGGCGTGACTCGCCAGTGCCATCCGTGGCGCGCTGGGAAGGGGATACTCCTCGATGAAAGCGAGCGATGCAACGACGCCCGCGTCACCGGCCTCGCCGATCTCGCGCAGGAATCCGCCGTCATCGACGCTCGCGTAGAACGCGCCCATGGCCCGCTTGGCCGCCACGAGGGCCCCCTTCTGGTGCAGGAGAGATGCGGCGCGCACGAGGACGGAGATGCACTCGGCGTGCGCCGAGGCAGAGAACCACCCCTGCGGCAGGTCGCCCCGAAAGGCCCTGGGAACCTCGGGCATCGACCATCCGCCGAAGCTGCCCGGCAGGACCTCCATGCTGTCGATGAGCCTGCGCGACAGGAGTTCGAAGCGGTCTCTTCGTGCGGCGTTTCCGTTCTCGAGGTAGAGTTCGAGGTTGCCTAGCGCGGTGCGCGCCGCGAGAGGAGGCGAGCACACCAGGGCGCCCCCCTTCACCCGGACGGCCGGCACGCCTTTCTCGTCACACTCGGCCACAGACTCGGCAAGACCCGAGTAGTCGAAGTAGTACCCGCGCGGTGACGAGAGATCGATGTGCCTGCCGAGCGTCTCCGCGGCCATCTCCTGCGTCCTCCATGAGCGGTGCTCCGCTCCGTAGTTACGACGCTCTTCAGGCGCTGCCGCCCACGAACTCGAGCACCGTGTCCGCCACGCGCGCTTTCTCTTCGTCGGTGAGAAGTGAGAACACCGGGATCGAGATGGTCTCGCGCGCCGCCTTCTCGGCCTCGGGAAGATCCCCCTCGCCGTAGCCGAGCGTGCGAAAGCACTCCTGCAGGTGGAGAGGGACGGGGTAGTAGAGAGCGCAGCCGATGCCGTTCCCCCTCAGGTGAGCGAGAAGCCCGTCGCGGTCGGGAACCCGGATGATGCACTGGTTGTATATGTGCCGGCTCCACTCCTCGCGCCAGGGCGCGGTCACCTGCGTTCCCTCGAACCTCGAGACGTAGTAGTCCGCGTTGGCTGACCTGCCGTCGCTCCACGCGTCCAGGTGCCTGAGCTTCACGCTCAAGATCGCTGCCTGGAGCGCGTCGAGCCTGCTGTTGGTCCCGATGGTCCAGTGGTGGTAGGCCTCGGTCTGTCCGTGCTCCCGCAGACTCACCAGAAGGTCGGCCCGCTCGTCGCTGTCGGTCGTTATCATCCCGCCGTCGCCGTAGCCGCCGAGGTTCTTGCTGGGGAAGAAGCTGAAGCAGCCCGCCGCGCCCAGCGAGCCGGCCCGACGGCCTCTATACTCCGATCCTATCGCCTGCGCCGCGTCCTCGACCACGGCGATGCCGCGTCTGTCCGCCACCTCCCGGATGGGGTCCATGTCGGCGCACTGGCCGTAGAGGTGAACGGGCATGATGGCCTTCGTCTTATCCGTGATGGCCGCCTCGATCTTCGATGGGGCGATGTTGTACGTTCGCGGGTCGATGTCGACGAAGACGGGGACGGCGCCGATTCTCGTTACGGCGCCCGCTGTCGCGAAGAACGTGTACGGGGTCGTGATCACCTCGTCGTCTCGCCCCACGCCCACCGCCATGAGCGCCAGGAGAATGGCGTCGGTACCGGACGCCACGCCGACCGCGCGCTTCGTGCCGCAGTAGTCCGCTATCTGCTCCTCGAACGCCGCAACCTTCGGCCCGAGCTTGAATCCCTGGGACTCGACGACCTCGGCAATTGCCTCGTTAATCTCATCCTTGATGGTCTGGTACTGCCTCTTCAGGTCCAGCAGAGGTACGTTCATACTCACCTGCTTCCCGTTCGTTGTGCGTGAGGGGCCGTGTCGCGGCTCGACCCGTCCGGGAACCCTCACCGGCGCGGGAATCGTCCCCGGTTCACGACCGTTGACCGTACTCCCAAATGATACCCGCTATCCGTTCGGACGCGTGTCCGTCCCACAACTCGGGCAGACGTCCGGAGGGCTTCTTCTCTTCATCGAGTATTCCCGTGGCGGCCTCCGTGATGGCGTCGGGGCTCGTGCCGACGAGTTTGTTCGTTCCTTCTGTTATGGTCGTGGGGCGCTCCGTGTTGGGCCTCAGGGTCAGGCAAGGAACGCCCAGTACCGTTGTCTCCTCCTGAACGCCACCCGAATCCGTCATGACGAGCCCGGCACGCGCCTCGAGTTCGATGAAGTCGAGGTAGCCGAGCGGCCCCGTCATAATCAGACCCGATATCGCCTCCGCGCGTTCCAGCAGTCCGGCCTCGGTGAGCGTCTTCCTGCTGCGCGGATGCATCGGGTACACGATCGGTACTCGGCCGGCGATCTCGGCGAACGCGTCCAGCATGCCGGAGAACGCCTCCCGCGTGTCGACGTTGCGCGGCCTGTGCAACGTCAGGACCGCGTACTCGCCGCTGGCGACACCCAGCCGCTCCAGAATGTCAGACCGCGCCGCCTTGTCACGGAACCTGAACAGCGTATCGACCATGACGTTGCCGACGAAGTGGATGGCCTCGGTGGGTCTCCCCTCCTTCAGGAGGTTCTCGTCGGCGTCGCGAGAGGGCGTGAAGAGAAGCGACGACAGCCTGTCGGTCACAAGCCGGTTGATCTCCTCCGGCATCTCCCAGTCGAAGCTCCTCAGGCCCGCCTCGACGTGCGCTACCGGGATCCCGCGCTTCACCGCTGTCAGCGAGCAGGCTGCCGTCGAATTGACGTCACCCACGACAACGACCATGTCGGTCGCCACCTCGTCCAGGAACGCGTCGAACCTCGTCATCACACCGGCCGTCTGGACGGCGTGCGAGCCTGAGCCGACGCCAAGGTTTCGCTCAGGCTCCGCGATCTCCAGGTCCCTGAAGAACGCGGCCGACATCTCGTCGTCGTAATGCTGACCCGTGTGGACCACGAGCACGTCAGTGCCGTCTCGTCCGCACAGCGCCCGCCTCAAAGGCGCTATCTTGACGAAGTTAGGCCGCGCGCCAGCTATCAGCACAACTCGCATAGCCAAATCCCCCAGAACGCCCCTCCACGTCCACAAAACTCCTATTTTAAGCACCTATCGCCCTGCTCCGCAACCGCATTCGCACGCCGCCAGGACGGCTCCTCCATTGACATGAGACTCCAATCGGAGTATTATTAGAGTGCTCTGGCGCGCCTTATGCACACGGCCTCAGCGAGGAGGAAGCCATGTTCTCGCCGATGTTCTCGGTCCTGCTGATCCCCTTCCTGGCCGCGATGTTCCTGGCCATCAACATGGGCGCAAGCGGAACCGCTCCTTCGTTTTCGGCCGCCTACGGGGCCAACCTCATACGCCGCGAACGCATCGCAGGCGTGTTCGGGATCTTCGTCCTCGCGGGCGCTCTCATCGCGGGCAAGAAGGTTGCCATGACCATCAGCCGGGGCATCCTCCCCGAGGACGTCATGGGACTTACGCTGACGACTATCGTCCTCGTGTCGGTCGCGCTGTCCCTGCTGATGGCCAACCTGCTCAAGGTCCCGCAGTCGACGAGCCAGGCGACCATCGCCGCCCTTGTAGGACCGGCAGTCTACTACGACATCCTCAAGGCTCACAGGCTTCTGTTTGAGGTCATCCCCACGTGGCTCATATTGCCGGTCGTATCGTTCCTCCTGACGCTCGCGATAGGGAAGCTCATCTACACTCCACTCAACAAACGAATGACGAGCGGGTTCTCACGGGTCGCCGGCCACCCGTTTCTCAAGATCGCTGTCCTCGCGGCGTCGTGCTACGTGGCGTTCGCCATTGGCTCGAACAACGTGGCGAACGCGGCCGGCCCGATCGTTGCCATGGCCATGAAGAGCATGGGGACGACCACCGAGGCGACGGCTCTCATGATCATGATATTCGCCACGCTTCTCGTTGCCCCCTGCTTCGCGATAGGAAGCTCGATCATGGGATCGAGGGTGGTCGAGACGACCGGCCGTGAGATCGTCGAGTTCGGTCCGCTCGGAGCCGTCCTCGTGGCAGTCGTAACCGCGACGCTCCTGCTGGTCGCGTCGGTGTCCCGAGGCATCCCGACGTCGCTTGTCCAGATGAACACGGCCTCGATCATGGCACTGGGCGTGACGAAGGAAGGGTGGCGGTTCGTTGCGTCGCGGACGTCGGTCCGCAAACTGCTGGTCATCTGGATAGTCTCGCCGCTCATGGCTCTGGGAATCTCATTCGGCCTGACCGCCCTGGCGGAGGCGCTCGGACTCATGGCCCCGTAGTCGCGCGACTCACGTCCAGCCGAGGGTCGTGTGGAATCCGAAAGGAAGGCTCACCCGCAGAGCCACGTGCACGAACGTGTTTTGAATGGAGACGTTGAACCCAGGATGCCAACTGCCGTTCTCAATGGACGCGACCGCCCCGAAGGGAAAGCTCACGGCGGCAACAGGTCGGCCGTCCAGCGAGAGCTCGACCTCGCGCTCGCGGACGCGCGCGGTCACCTCGGGATGGATATGGAAGAACCACTCCAGCAGGTGTTCTCCTTCACCATCGATGTTGTCGATGATCTCAACACTCCCATCGGTCACGATGATCTCGCGATAGTGCTGGGGCTTCCCCGGAAGGAAGGCGTAGCCGTCGTGAGCCGCGTATGCCCCGCCTTCGCGCGGGCCTGCGTGGAGGAAGTCCGCGCGCCGACCGCAACGGTGAGAGGCCCAGACCTCGCTCTGTTCCTCCTCATCGATGCGCACCGTGTTGTGCGCCGCCGTCCGGCGCTGCCACAGGCGCTCGTCCCCAGGCTTGTAGGTCGACACGCCGGAGTTGACGAAAAACCTCCGCCCGTCTCGCGAAAGCTCGAAGGAGAGCGACTCGCTGTGGGCGTGTCCAGGCTGGTAGGCCGGCTTCGGCACGCCGGCATCGAAGAGGACGACCGTGAGGCCGTCCTCCGAGGTAATCCGGAAGAAGTCGGTATCCTCGAGGCAGCGAACGCCCTTGAACTCCTTCCGCACCGTAGCGAGCCCCAGCCTCTCGGCGTAGTCGAAGAGGTCGTTGCACGTGGCGGCCGCGCCGAGCGTCGCGTCGTTGAAGAACGACGTCCCGCCGTCCGGGTGGGTCATGGCGGCGAGCCAGTCGAGCATCACAAGGGCTCTGCCCTCCAGTCGAGGACGCGCATCACGCCACCTGCGGGGGACTCCCTCGGCGAAGGCGGTCCACAGGTTCAGCACGTCGAGAAGCTGCTCGAGCACGATCGCGTGGTACATCGGAGAGCGCTCGTAGTGCCCGCCGTCGTCGCACACCTGCTCCTCAAGTTCGCGGAATAGAAGCGCGAACCCCCTTTTCGCCCAGCGGTCTCCTTCCTCCCCTCCGAAGAACAGACCGCCGATGGTCAGCGCCACGGCGTTCGCCATCAGGTGATTGGCCGCGATGTCAAATTCGAGGCTCCGGTCGAGGTGCCGGAGCTGAGCGGCCAGGCTGCCGAGCACGCGGTCGTCCGGCGTGGCGGGGTCCGGTGCGCCGACCTTGGCCGCGCCGGCGCGCGCGCCTGCACTCCGCCCCGTCGAACTGGCCCCGGCGCCCTCGAGCAGCAGCGTCCATTTGACCCAATTGACCACCCGGATGGAGATGGGATACGGGTCCCACGTGTCCGGCGTGCCGGGCGGGTTCGCGTCGATCCACGAGTCGACGGTTCCGGACATCCACTCGCGTCGCCGGTCGACGGCACTCCGCGGAAGATCCGCGAAGTAGTTGAGTTCGTAGACCCAGAGTCGAGGCACGTCGGAAGGGGCCCAGTCGATCGCACCGGGGAAGTGCCTTTCAATGTTGAGAAGACTCACGCGGTCCGGCGCCGACCATCGATCGCTGGCGGCGATCGGCCGGTGAAAGAACGCGGAAGTCGCGCGTCTGTCCGGAGGCGGCCCTGAGCTAACGAGAGGCGGTACGACGCGGCGCAGCACGCGCGTCCATATCTGGCGCGGACGAAGATGAAGGACGGTGCGACAGTAGCGTCCGATTTCGGCCCAGAGGGTCACCGCTCCTCCGCCTCTCCGCGCAGCCTGTCTGCCAGGTCGATCGTGACCCTGGAGACCTCCATCAGCTCTTCGAATGCTATGGGCGCGGGCCCGCCAGCTCGCACCGACTCTACGAACGCGGCCGCGCAGTCTCGCTGCCCCTTGTCCTGGCGCCGCAAGTTCATCGATCGGAAGCCCGGACAGCCGTAGCCCGTAAGCCTCCTGAAGTTGTCCAGAACGAGAACTGCCCCGCTGCAGAACACCTCCAACCTCTCTTTGGGGAACGATCTGTTGCCGTTGGCGAGGTAGTGAATCGTCCCTATCGAGCCGTCCTCGAATCCCAAGGTCAGTGATGCGCTGTCGCGGGTGTTACGAGCTCCGCCGGCACCCCCCAGACCACTGGCGTTAGCGGACGAGATCCTGGCCGCCGCTAGGAACCTCAACAGGTCCACGAAGTGGCAACCCTCACCAACGATGCGCCCCCCGCCGACCTTCGGATCCTGCGTCCAGTGATCGGGAGGGAGGGCCCCCGCGTTCACCGTCATTATGAATGACCTGGGTCCCGGGAGTTTCGTGAGAACGTCCGCAATCTTCCTGATGTGAGGCGCGAAGCGCCTGTTGAAGCCGACCATGAGCAACGGCCGGGACTCCAGACTGAGGTAGACGGATTCGATCTCGTCCAGCTCTTCTCGCGTGATCGCCAGCGGCTTCTCGACGAAGACATGCTTGCCGGCTCCGAGCGCCTCGCAGACCAGGGCGGCATGGCTGTCGTGTCGCGTGGCCACGACCAGGGTGTCGATACGCCCGTCGTTGATGAGAGACGACGTGTCGGTCGTGGCGTCGTCGAACCCGAACTTCTTCCCGGCGTGCACGGCGCTCGCACCGCCCCTGGACGCGACGGACACGAGCTCGGCGCCGGCCGATTTGAAGGCCGGAATGAGTACGGCCGTGGCGTAGTTACCTGAACCGACGAAGCCCACCGCCCCCCGCCCCGCGGGAGGCCGTGCCAAATCACCGCGGTCGCCAATCCGGACAGTGCGCTCGAGCACCGCCTCGTTCGTTGCCTCGTCGCCGGAGGCGTAGTCCAGGACGATTCCGAGCGACGGCTCCCCTGATCCAAGCAGGCCATAGGCGTCGAGCGCACGCACGACAGGGAATCGGTGCGACACAAGAGACTCGACCTCCAGACGCCCGGAGGCCAGCATGTCGAGAACAGCCTCGAAGTTCCTGCGCTCGGTCCACCGAACGAATCCGAACGGGTAGTCGTGCCCGCTCTCCTCGTAGAGAGGGTCGTAGCGTCCGGGACCGTAGGAACACGACACCTGGAAAGTGAGTTCCTTATCGTAGAAATCGGAACGCCGGAGCTCAAGCCCTGCCACGCCGACCAGCACTATCCGCCCTCTCTTGCGGCACATCTCAGCGGCCTGGTGCATGGGCTCGCTGCTCTTGGTGGAGGCGGTGAAAAGCACACCGTCAACACCGCGACCTCCGGAGAAAGACATTGCGTGCGCCACCGGATCTCCGCCGTCCGATATGTCGACTACCTCCGCGCCGAACGTCCGGGCGAGCTTGATCCGCGCGGGATCGGTGTCTATACCGAGCACTCGGCACCCGCTGCCCCGCAGAAGCTGCACGGTCATAAGACCCACAAGGCCCAAGCCCACAACGGCGAACGACTCACCCAGCGTCGGTCCCGCCAGCCGAATGCCCTGCAGCGCGATCGCGCCCACCACGGTGAAGGCGGCCGCTTCATCCGAGACGCCATCAGGCACTCGCGCGCACAGGTTCTCGGGAACACACACGATCTCCGCGTGCGGTCCGTTGGACGCGACCCTGTCGCCGACGTCGATCGAAGTCACTCCTTCACCGAGGGCCAGCACCACCCCGGCGTTGCTGTAGCCCAGCGGTATCGGCTGATCCAGTTTGTTCCTGACGGTCGACAGCGTCGCGGATAGTCCGTCCGTCCTGACCTTGTCCAGAACCTGTCGCACCTTCTCCGGCTGGCTTCTGGCCTTGTCCAACAGGTTGGCCTTGCCGAACTCGAGCAGCATTCGCTCTGTGCCGGCTGAGATCAAGCTGTGCCCGGTGCGAATCAGCACGCGACCCGGACTCGCCTGCGGACTGGGAACGTCGGCAAGCTGTGTCTCTCCGCTCCCCAGATTCTGCAGTATCTGTCTCATCTTTGTGTTCTCCGGGCTCGTGTGTCTGTGATGGATCTCGATACGGAAGACCCCGCGATTTCGCGGCAGTACTCAAGGAAGCGATCTGCCCAGAGCTCGGAATCGAACTCGCGACGGCGCTCCCGCACGCCCGCACGCAGCCGGCCGAACAGGGCCGGGTCATCGCGCAGCCGCTTCATAGCAACGTAGAGGGAGTCGGCACTTCGGGGCTCTACGAGAATGCCCGTCGACTCGTCCACCATCTCAGGCAACTGTCTCCAGTTCGTGCAGATGACGGGCAGACCTGCGCTGTAAGCCTCAGGAATGACGCGTGGCTATCCCTCGGTCGGGAGATAGGTCGGAAGGAGCAGGGCGTCGTAGCCGGAGAGCACGGAGCGGACGTCGTCCGGGTCCACCGAGCCACGGTACCGGACGTGATCGAGCCTGTCGAAGATCGAAACAGCGACGTCATATCCGGACGTCCCGTAGACGTCGATCACGACGTCACCCCCGAATCGCTCGCCGGCCTCGATCACCTCGGCCAGCCCTTTGCCCCTGCGCAGCTGCCCCAGGCATACGAACCTCCGACACTCGCGATCCGCGGAGTCCTCCTCGGGCAGCTCTGGCATCGGACGGCTGTTCGAATACCACCGGACGTGCTCGATGCCGTCGTGCCTGGCGCCCTCGACGAGCGCCTTCGTCTCAACCAGATAGAGGTTGGCCTTCTTCACGCCCCAGTGGATGAACGCTCTGAGCGGAGCCGGATAGACGCCGTAGTCGGTGCCGCCGAACTTCCGAATCAGATACGGCCTCCCGAACAGCCTTGAGAGAACTGAAACGAACGGAGCCAGTGAGTGCAGCCCCCACCTCACAACGTGCAGCGAAACGACATCGCTCTTGGGAATCTCACCCGCGATTGCCCCGAGAACGCGCAGATAGCGAAGCGGCGCACGCATGCCGCCGCCTCTGATCCCCTGGGTGTTGACAACGGAGACCTCCATGCCGTCCCGCCCCGTGAGCGATGCTGCGAGGAGCTTGAACGGTATGGTCGTGCCTCCGACGGCCGGGCCGTGCAGGCTCTCCGGATGCGGTCCTATGAGGAGTATTCGCAGCCGCTTTTCAGTCAACGTTCCTCCGGTCGGCACGGACCTCCCGCGAATCAAGGACACGACGATACACCGACAGCGTGCGCTCGGCCAAACGCTCGGCCGAGTACTTGTCGAGAACGAAGGTGGATCCGGCCTTCCCCATCTCGGCCCTCCGCGACGCGGGCAACGACACCAGCTCTACTATCGCCGCGGACAGCGACTTCGCGTCCCCCGGAGGCACTATCCAGCCGCTCTCACCGGGGCGGACGATCTCCGAGACGTCTCCGACGTCGGTGGAGATGACTGGCCGTCCGTGGGCGAGACCCTCGAGTACCGCGTTCGGACATCCCTCCCAGCTGGACGACAGCACGAGCCCGTCCAGCGCGAGGTAGACAGAGCGGATGCGGTCGGTCGGCTCGAGCAATACCAAACGGCCCTTCAAGTCGCCAGCGTTCAATCGCTCTCTGACCGTCCTGAGGAGAGTCCGATCGGTCCAGGCACCCACCCAGATAAAGCGGACCCGATCGCGCACCTCGGCCGGGAGCAACTCCATGGCATCCAACAGGAGGTGCGGGTTCTTCTGGATCTCGACCCTCGCGATCGTGCCGATGAGAAGATCGCGCCCACCCGACAGGCTCTCACGGAATTGCGATGCATCGCGGAGATCCTGTGGGGTGGGTTCGCTCCAGTCGATCCCGTTCGGAACGACGTGTATTCTGTCCCTCCACTCGGGGACGTGTTTCACCACGGCCTGACGGACGGCCTCGGCATTCGCTATCATCGCGTCCCCCGAGTTCGCCAACGCTCGCTCGATAAGGAGATTCCTCCGCGACAGGCCGACGTCAACATTCCGCTCCGACACGATGGTAGCAGGTCTACGCCTGAAGGAAGTCGCGACGCGGGCAAGAACGCCGGGAGTTCTCAAATAGCTGTGAACGATGTCGAAGCCCCCTCTCAGGACAAGCCGCATGAGGCGAAGAAGCACCAGAGGGTCGCGCGCGCCACGCGTCCCCAGAAGGTGAAGCGTCGCGCCCGCGCTCTCGACATCGGGTCTGAAGTGGAAAAGGGGGTGATATATGGCCATCTCCGCGTCGATGAGCTCACGATTCAGCGCCTTGACCAGCGTCACCAGTTGCCGCTGGGCGCCTCCGGAAGAGAGCGAGTCGATGAGATACAGGACTCTCAGTCGTGGCAATTGCCGCTCCCCCCTACATTGCTGATGACGTACATGTGCTTGCCCGTCGGTGTCGGGTCAATGCGGTCTGCCAGGACGAAGCTGATCTCGCAGTCGCCCACCATCTGCTGGATCCGCGCGCGGATCTCATTCTCGCGCGCCAGCGCTTTCTCGCCCGATCCCTCGGCCGGGACGATGACCACGGTGATGCGATCGAGGGCCTCCTGCACCACCTGGAACTTCCCAATCGAACCGTCATTGTACTCCACGCCGATGACGTGAATGAAGAACTCGGGAAGGACAACCCCACCGTCTCTTCTGCGGA
>DAOWER010000293.1 GCA_030638405.1 Candidatus Eiseniibacteriota bacterium
ACTACAACGACCCGGATAAGCTGTTCCGGAACAATGGGGCGGGGTCGTTCGCCGACGCCTCAGACCCCCCGCTCAACGACGACGGCTTGGGGTGGGGAGCGGCGTGGGCCGACTTCGACGAGGATGGCGACTGCGACGTCTACGTGACGAAAGGCTCTTCGAACAAGCTCTACAGAAACCAGATCGGCCAGCTGAGCCACTGGCTCACGGTCGAGCTCGAGGGCACGGCGTCGAACCGCTCGGCGATAGGCGCGCGTGTTCGGGTCGTCGCCGGCGGGCTGACGCAGATCAGGGAGATCGCGAGCGGGTCGGGCAACTTCTCTCAGAACTCGCTGCCCGCCGAGTTCGGACTCGGCGACGCCGCCGTGGTCGACACGCTGGTGATTCGCTGGCCCCTCGGCCTCGTGGAGCGGGCGACTGACGTGGCGGCCGACCAGTTCCTGCAGGTGACGGAGGGCCTATGGACCGGCATCGCGGGCGCGGTCGCCGCGGGCGATCGAGCCATCCTTCACGGGAACTCCCCGAACCCGTTCAATCCCGTGACGCTCATCCAGTACGAGCTGCCGCTCGCCGGCCGCGTGGACCTCGCGGTCTACGACCTCTCCGGGCGTCTCGTGCGCACGCTGGTCGCGGCTGAGCCGCTGGACGCCGGAAGACAGACGGCGCCGTGGAACGGCCGTGATGACGACGACCGCGCCGTCGCGTCAGGCGTCTACTTCTACCGGCTCGAGGTCGGGGGAGAGGTGCTGACGAAGAGGATGGTGTTGTTGAAGTAACTGCGACTGGATTATTGCGCGGCGCTGGCCGTGGCGAGCTACTGCCCGGCGCGGACGAGCGCCGCGAGGCCCTTTTCAACCGATTCCGGGTCCGCATCGACCGGGATCGGTTCTTCTTTGGGCCCCCTCATGAAGAGGAGCACGACTTCTTTGACCCGCCTGTCCGCGACGGCAGCGAGTGCGAGTCCGTAGGCCTCGGCCTGTCCGCGGTACTGCTCTCTGAGCGCCGCCGTGCCACCGGCCTCGATGAGGTTGGTCTTGTAGTCGACGATGACAAGCCCGTCTTCCTCTTCGAAGACCAGGTCCATCTTGCCCTCTATCGTAGCGCCGTCCCGAGCGAGGCAGAAGGGCAGTTCTCGCCACACTTGTGTGGCGCAGCGGGCCCGCTCGAGGACGCGGCTCCCAAGCGCGCCTTCGATGATCGCCGTGGCCTCCGCGGCGGCCTCTTCGGGCAGCCCGTCGGACAAGGCGACGGCACGCGCTGTCTCGACAGCCGCACGCGGCTGCTTGAGGTCGAGCTTCTCCATGACGGCGTGCACCAGCGTTCCGATGTCGGCGCCAGTGACGCCCGGTGGCAGGCCGCCGGCGCCGGGAGGCTTGGGTCCGCCGCCCTCGCGGTCTGGTGCGTCTTCGCGCCGCGCAGCACCCTCGTCCCGCTCCGCGGACGATGGCGAGACTATCCTCGCGGGCTCGTGATGCCTGTCCCCGTAGTCGGAGAGCCACTCCTGCCACTCATCCCGCTCCCTGGCGGCGCTCGTGGTAGACGGGTCGATGGCGGCCGCCTCTTCCGTCTTGAGACGAGTGGGGCGCCGGCGCCGGGCGTCCAGATCCAGCGCGGTCGCGTCGAGGGCGACCGGTCCTGGCTCGGACCTGACGGTGGCGAGGTCGGCAACCGGTGTTCCCGTGGACGCCATTAGAGCCTCGAGGTGCTGGAGGTGGCCGTTCCCCTTCTTCCTCCTGCCGCCGGCGAACCACGGGACGACGAGCGCGTCGCGAGCGCGGGTCGTACCGACGTAGAGAAGACGGATCAGCTCAGCGTCCCGTCGGAGGTCCTCCAGCTCCCGGAACTCCGTGTAGCCTAGCGTCTCGAGCCTCTTGTCCTGCGAGCCCAGCCCGAACTCCAGGCGCTCGCTCTTGCGGTCGACGATCATCTCGTCGTGGCGCGGCGTGTATCGGCCCAGATCGGCGAGCACGACGATGGGGAACTCGAGACCCTTGGCCTTGTGGATTGTCAGCATCCGGACGAAGTCGTCACCCTCCTCCGAGAGTGGGGACTCCGCTTCCTGCGGCGTCAGCTGCTGCACGTCCCTGAGCCAGCGAACGAACCCGCCGAACGAGATGGCTCCGTCCCTGGTCAGGCCGTCCGCTATCTCCACGACCTTCACCAGGTTTGCGTGCCGCTGTTCACCGGAGGGCTTCATCAGGAACAGCTCCAGAATGTTCGTTCGGTTGAACAGCTTCCACAGAAGCTCCGGCGTGCTGAGCGAGGCTCTGTCGCCGTGGAGTTCGCGGAGAAGCTCCATGGCTTCATCGACGGCCGGAATGCCGCTCGTCTCGTTCGAGAGGTAGCTCAGAGTCCCGGCCCTGTATCTGTGCAGCAGGATGTCCTCGTCCGACGCGCCCATGAAGGGCGTCCTCAGCGCCCCGACGACCGCGGTGAGGTTGTGCGGGTCCTCGACGGCGGTCAGGACCGTGGCGAGTTCCCTCACCTCACGGCGCGCGTAGAACTTCTTCCCCCCGGCTATTCTGTAGTCGAGCCGGTAGTCGCCGAATGCCTCCTCATATGCGTCCAGGGAGAGCGTGTTGTGGAAGAGCACGGCCACGTCACGCAGCTCGACAGGTCTCCATTCACTGAGATCCCTGTCGAAGACGCTCAGCGAACCAGTCTCCCTCGCGTTTGCGACGAACGCCGCCGTGGCCCGGGCCTCCGCCTCGCGCACTTGCGGCGCGTTCATCTCGTCGAGCGGTCCGGCGGGTGGCAGCACGATGACGCCCGGCCCCGCGTCCGCGCGCTCTCGGAACGAGGACAGCGCAGCGTACTCGGGCTGGTATTGCCTATCGCCTTCGGGGGGATGCATGATCTCTGAGAAGACCACGTTGACCTGGTCGACTATCTCGGGCCTCGTCCTGAAGTTCTCGACCAGCTCGAGCACTCCGCCCGCGCGTTCGACGATCGCCTTGGCTTCCTCGTAGGTCTCTATGTCGGCGCGGCGGAACCTGTAGATGGACTGCTTGGGGTCGCCCACGAGGAAGAGCTTGCCGGGCTCAAGTTCGACGTCGACCCAGAGGTCGGCGCGCCCGCCCTCGACCTCGCAGAGGAAAAAGGCGATCTCGCACTGCAGAGGATCCGTGTCCTGGAACTCGTCGAGGAGCACGTGGTCGAACGCGCGCTTGAAGTCTCCCCGGACGTCGAGGTTGTCCCGGACCAGGTCGCGGGCCTTTTCGAGGAGGTCACCGAAGTCGAGCAGTCCCTGGCGCGACTTCTCACGCTCGTACGCGTCGATGTAGCCCCGCAGCCACTCGACCAGCTCGACGGCCGCGTTGTGGGAGAGGCGGCCGAGCAGGCTGGTCTGGCATTCCCGAAGCGCTTTTGCGCGGGCCTTGATGTCGGCCAGCACTCCCTCTCTCCAGTTGTCCTTGCGGCCCTTCCCGACGGGGCGGGGCTGGATCTGCCGGAGAACATACGCCGCCCTCGTCTCATCGGGCAGGTGCTCGATCATGCTCACTTCGTCAGAGAAGCCCTCGATGTCGGGCAGCGCCAGGTCCCCGGAGTCCGTACACGCGGCCGCCGCGAGCTTCCGGAACGCGGCAGCTTCCCTCACCATGTCAGAGGTGAGGGCCTCGAGGTCTCCGGGCTCGACCGGGTCCGGCGTCATGTGGAGCAGGTCCCTGTAGTCGATGAGCCTGAGCGCGAGTTCCCTGATACGGTCGAGGCCGTGTCCCAGCGCCTCGGCCTCGGCGACGCAGGATGGGAGGCGCTCGGAGAACTGCTCCCTGAGCCAGGCGTCCCACACGGTGTCGAGCATGACCGTGCGCCGGTACTCGTCGGCGATGCTGAAGTTCGGATCGACCCCGGCCTCGACCGGTCGCTCCTTGAGCAGCGCCGAGCAGAAGCTGTGGATCGTGGTCACGTGCGCGCGGTCGATCTGGTGGAGGGCCGAGGTCAGCACTTCCGCTTCCTCGTCCTCCGCCTCCCTGGCGGCGCGCTCGAGTTCGGACCGCAGGCGGATCTTGAGCTCACCCGCTGCCTTCTCGGTGAACGTGATGGCCACGACGCGCGAGATGGACACTCCCGACCGAAGAAGGGCGAGCAGACGATCGACGAGCACGGTCGTCTTGCCGGTTCCCGCGCCAGCCTCGACCAGGTACGTGTGCTTGAGGCCCTCGCCCTCACCGCTGGCCAGGGCTCTGTGCTTCGCGTCTGTCGTTGTTCTGGCTTCGCTCATGCGCCTGTCATTGTCCTCGCGTCACTCATGCCGGTCTCTCTGGATCTCCTTACGTCACCGTATCTTGCCCAGCAACTCGGTGAAAAACTCGGCCCTCGGGTCGCCCTTTTTCATGGCGGTCAGGGCCGTGGCCGTCGAGCCACACGCGTCCGCGTAGTCGCAGAACGAGCACCCGGCGTCCTCGGGGGGCGAGAAGAACATGCCCGACGAGACGCCCCGGACGATCAGCGCGACGACCGTGCGCAGGTCCTCCATCGCCGCCTCCAGCTCGTCCCGCTCGAGTGTCAGCCGCGCGGGCCCGCCGCGTCCACCTACGTAGAGGTACTCGGCCTCATCGACCGACGCATCCGGGTGCGCTTTCTGAAGCATGCTCGAGGCGGCCAGCAGGTAGACGGGAAGCTGGAGCCTCCGCCCTCCGTCGAGCACCTTCTTGCCCTTCCGCTGCGCCTTCCCTGTCTTGTAGTCGATCACGCGGGCAGTCGTGCCGTCCCGCGAGACGTCGATTCTGTCGATTTTCCCGCTGAATCC
>DAOWER010000154.1 GCA_030638405.1 Candidatus Eiseniibacteriota bacterium
ATAGTGAGGAGCGCGCCCGAGGTCGAGCATCGGGCGCTCTACGGCGACTCCCCGGAGGCGGGGAAGGCGGAAGGGAAGACACCGACGAGCGCCGTGGAACCTGAAGCTGAGATGGGCCCAGTGGGACACGAATCAGCCGAAGACACCGGAGGTTCCGAATGACGAAGCTGCTGGTCGTCGATGACGAGAAGAACATCAGGAGACTCTACGAGACCGAACTCGTGCGTGACGGCTACGACGTAGTGACGGCCGAGAGTGCCGAGGAAGCGCTGGAGGCACTGGAGCGGTGCGATCCGGACCTGGTCGTGCTCGATATCAGGCTCGAGGGAATGGACGGCATCGACTGTCTGCGCAGCATCATGGAGACGAGGAGGGACCTCCCCGTTATCCTCAACTCGGCGTATTCCACATACAAGCAGGACTTCGCGTCGTGGATGGCCGACGCGTACGTCGTGAAGTCGGCGGACCTCACGGAGCTCAAGGACACGATAAAGGACGTGCTCAAGAAGCGCGGCAAGGTCTGAGAGGGCGCAGGTGAAGCGGAGCCAGACGCACAAGGAACTGCTGGATTTCCGGAAGAGACTCAGGTCGGCGCCGGACGACGTTGACGCGCTGTCCGAGCTCGCGTCCGCCTACATGGAGTCCGGCCGCTGCGCCGACGCGGTCGTGGTCCTTCAGCAGCTGCTGGCCAAGCGACCGCGCGACGTCAAGTCGATGATCGACTGCGGTACCTGCTACCGCCGGCTGGGGCTTCTGGAATCGGCGGCCACCGAGTTCGAGCGCGCCGCGAGAACGGCGCCCGGAAGCGCGCCCGCGCGCTACAACCTGGGCCGTGTGTACGATCTCATGGGGCGGTTCGAGGACGCGATTGGGCAGCACTCTGCGGCCATCGGGCTCTCTCCGGACGATCCGGAACCCCACTACCGCCTCGGCGTGACCTTCGCGCGCAAGCAGGAGTTCGAGGAGGCGGTCAGGAACTACGAGAGAGCCATCGAGGCCGACTACGGATGTGCCAAGGCTCACACCAATCTGGGCTACACGCTCGACCGGCTCGGCAAGACGGACAAGGCCATCCTGGAGTTCAAGCGGGCCATCGAGATCGACCCGGACAATGCCGAGCGCCACCTGAATCTCGGTGCTATCTACGGCGAGAAGGGAATGCTGCCCGAGGCCATCGAGGAGTTCAGGTGCGCGAGCGCGATCGACCCGACCAGCGCGGAGGCTCATTTCAATCTGGGCACCGCCCTTCTCGGATGTGACGAAGGTGACGAGGCCGGTGCCGAACTCGAGCTGGCGGTGAAGTACGCCGCGGACAACCCCGCGGCCCACTACAGGCTCGGCGTGGTCTACTCGGGGAAGGGCATGTTCGCCAAGGCCCTCGCAGAGTTCCAGCGTGTCATCGCCCTGGAGGGAGAGACGGGCGACGCCTGTTATCAGATGGGTTTCGCGCTTTCGTCGCTCGACCGGCTGGACGACGCCGAGCGCTTCCTTCGCAAGGCCGCCGCGGCCTCCCCCGATGATCCGAAGGTCCACTACCAGCTGGGGATCGTGATGGACCGCCTGGGAAGGAGCGTCGACGCGGTCGACTCCTACAGGCGGGCCGACAAGCTCCACGCTCGATCCTAGCACCGGCAGAGAAGGAGCATGTCCTCTCATGTCTCTCGGTCGCTTCGTCCTTCCGGTTCTTCTCGCGTGTTGCCTGCTCCTTCAGGCGCCCGGAGCGACCGCGGAGTCGGCGGCCTCCGAGTCACCGGTGGCAGAGCCCGTCGCCTGGGGCGCGGCGACGGCAAGGTCACGCATCGCGAGACCGCCCGCTGACGTGCCACTGAACCACTGGTCCTACCCGCTGCTCGAGAGACTCGAGGCCAGAGGCGTCATCGACATCGACCTTTCCACACGGCCGGTGTCGCGGTCGGACGTGGCGGCCGCGGTGTCCGCCGCACAGGGTCCCGAGGCTCCCGCGTCCGGCTTCCTCAGTGCGAGGGAGGAGTGGTTTCTTTCGCGGCTCGTGGCCGAGTTCGTTCGCCGCGAGGTCGACTCGCCCGTCTTCAGCACGGGGACCGCTGCGGCCTCGCTCGGCCTGGGCATCAGGGCGTCCGCGCAGATACGTCACGGTGGGGAGGCGGTGGAGCTCGATCTGTGGCCCGGCAGCGCACCGGGCGGGATCACACCGCTCAGGGACGTCGGGGTCGACGTCGGTGACGGGGCCGGCAGGGACGTCGGTATCAGCGTCGGTGACGACGCGCAGCTCGATGCCGCGTCCGACATCAGCTGCGAGATATGGGGTGGAGTGGAAGGCTTCCTCGGGTTCTACGCCGACGCCCAGCTGCTCCTGGGCGGGCAGGACGGGGCCCGGAAGGTCCAGCTCTCCAGCAGGGTGAGGACCTGGCGCGGCATGTCTGCCAGCTCGGAGAGGGCGTACGTCAAACTCGAGCGCCCGAGCTACTCGATCGTGGCGGGACGCCGCGGCACCGCTTGGGGGCGCTCCAGGTGGGGACGGCTGATGCTCTCGGGCACGGCGCCCACCTTCGACCAGATCAACGCGAGGTACGAAGTAGGGGCGCTCTCATTCGAGGCGATGCACGCGTTCCTCGAGTACGAGGAGCTGGGCACGGAGACGGATCTCGGTGATGCGGAGAGCGTGTTCCTCGCGGCCCACCGAGTGGTCGTGCGTGGCAAGTGGGGGAGCGTCGGGCTGGGTGAGGCGGTCGTTTACAGCTCGGTCCTGCCGGACCCGGTCTACGTCAATCCGCTCATGCCCTACTACATGGCCCAGCACAACGAACGTTCCGACGACAACGTGCTCTGGCAGCTGGACGGTGTGTATCACATTCGCCCGGGCCTCACGGCGTACGGGGAGTTCCTCGTCGATGATCTCCAGTACGAAAGGTGGACCGACAGTCCGGACAAGTACGGCCTGACGCTCGGCGGAGCGTGGTACGGCGCGGTGCGCGGCGTCGACGCCGAGCTGACCACGGAGTATACGAACGTCCGGAACTGGACGTACACACACAAGCAGACGGAGCACCGGTTCGCGCAGGACGGGCTGCCGATAGGGTTCGAGCTGGGGCCGGACGCGGACAGGTTCCGGGCCGAGTTCGTGTTCCATCCGGCACTGAAGTGGTCCGTCGGGACCACCTACGAGCACGCGAGGAAGGGCTACGGTCGGATCACCGACCCGTTCGAACCCGGCGATAACCCCGAGCCCGCGTTCCCGTCGGGGGTCGTCGAATCAACCGACAGGGTGGGCGTCGAACTCGGATACCAGAGTCTGGAGAGGGTCGCGGTCGGTCTGGGGGCGGCATTCGAGTCGGTCGCAAACGTGGGGAATCTTCTTGGCATGGACGACGACGGATGGGAGTTCTGGGCGGGCGTTGAGTTCCGCATCTAGGGTCACGGCGCTCATCGAGCTCCTCCGCCCGGTCAACGGGTTCTTGGCCGCTGCCGCCGTCCTGGTGGGCGCGTTCGTCTCGCGCTCACCGACGTTCTGGTGGCCGGCGTTCGCGGGCGCCGCGTCCGCGTTCGCCGCAGCGGGCGCCGCCAACGCCCTGAACGACCGGCTGGACTCCGTGTCCGACGGCATCAATCACCCCGGCAGGCCGATTCCGTCCGGACGGCTGTCGCAGGCGGCGGCCACGACTGCGGCGTGCGTGGGCGGTCTCGCCTCGGTGGGGCTGGCCGCGGTGATAGGCCCGAGAGCCGTCGCGCTCGCGCTCATCTGGCTTGTTCTGACCGCGCTCTATTCGCGCGTTCTCAAGGGCGTGCCGCTCGCGGGCAACATCGCGGTGGCGCTGGTGGCGTCCACACCGTTTCTCATGGGTGGATTCTCTCAGGGTAAGTACCTGCTGGCGGTCATTCCGTGCGCGCTGGCGTTCTTTGTCCATCTGGCGCGCGAGATCGTGAAGGACGTGGAGGACATCGCCGGCGACGAAGCGGCTGGAGTGCGCACATTCGCCGTGCGTCGCGGCGCATCGGCCGCTTTCGCGGTCGCGCGCGGCGTCCTGGTCGTCCTGATAGGACTGGCGGCGCTGCCGTTCGCGTTCCGGGTCTACGGCTGGGGTTACGCGAGTGTCCTCGTCGTCATCGATGCCGTGCTGGTCTGGCTGCTCGTGTCCATGGAGACGAACTCTGGTGGCCGGGGCCTTCGCAGACCGTCCAACGCCCTGAAAGCAGTGATGGCGCTGGGTCTTCTTGCCTTCATAGTGGGGGTGCTCTGAAGCATGACAGTTCTTGAGGGAGTTCTCCTGGGGTTGCTGCAGGGACTGACCGAGTTCCTGCCGGTGTCGAGTTCGGGCCATCTGGCCCTGGCGGAGCACTTCTTCTCCATAGAGAGTCCCGGGGTCACCTTCGAGGTGTTCGTTCACTTCGGGACGGCGATGGCCGTCGTGTTCTTCTTCAGGGAACGCATCGCGAACATCGTCGTGGCTCTGGGGCGCTGTGTTGCGCGGCTGCAGCACGACGCGGCCGAGGTACGTCTCGCGCTCCACCTTCTCCTGGCGACCGTTCCGGCCGCGGCGGCCGGCTACTTCCTCGCTCCCAGGATTGAGGCTGCGTTCACGAGCCCCGCGCTCGTCTCTATCCTCCTGATGGTCACGGGCTTCATTCTGTGGTTCTCGGGCAAGCTCTTTCCGGGCACGAAGGAGCGCGGGACCTGGCTGGACGCGCTGGCCATCGGCGCGGCGCAGGCGCTCGCGATCCTGCCCGGGATCTCACGCTCCGGATCGACGATAACCGCCGGGCTCGCCGTGGGGCTGGAGCGCAGGGCAGCGGCCGAGTTCGCGTTCCTGCTCTCGGTCCCAGTCATATTCGGTGCCGCGGCCGCGAGTCTGGGAGACGCTCTTGCGGCCGGTTCGTCCTCGGGTCCGGCGCTGGCGGTCGGGACACTGGCCGCGTTCGTGTCGGCGTTGCCCGCGATCGCGCTGCTACTGAGAGCCGTGACGGCCGGGAAGTTGGCGAACTTCGCGTACTACTGCTGGATCATGGGCGCGGTGTCGCTCACGTTTGTCATGACGGGTCGGTGAACAGGCAGCAATCGAAAGGAGGCATCGTTGTGAGACGATGTCAGGTCATCTCAGTAGTCGTGCTGGTGGCGCTCGCCGCGGCGGTCTCGTCGGCCGCTGATGAGCCGGGCGTTTCCATCACCGTATACAACAGGGATCTTGCCCTGGTGAAGGACGTGCGGGAGATGGAGATAGAATCCGGCGTCAGCGAGCTCAGGTTCGACGATGTCGCGGCCAGGATTGACCCGACCAGCGTGCATTTCAAGGTGCTGGCCGGGCACCCGGCCAGCGTCTGGGAGCAGAATTACCGGTTCGACCTCGCGAGCGCGTCCAAGATTCTGGAGAAGTATCTGGAGACGGACATAGACGTGATCGGGGAGGACGCCGACCTGTTCACGGGCAGGCTGGTCAGCTTCGACAACTCGTCCATCGTGCTGGACCAGGGACGGGGAACGGGGCCGGTCCTCACGCTGAATCGGGAGAAGGTGTCCTACATCAGATTCCCCACGCTGCCTTCGGGGCTGATCTCGAAGCCGACGCTCGTCTGGAAGCTCGGCGCGGACGAGGACGGCGACAGACTGGTCGAGGTCACGTACATGACCTCCAGCATCAACTGGCACGCCGAGTACGTCGGCGTCATCGACGC
>DAOWER010000309.1 GCA_030638405.1 Candidatus Eiseniibacteriota bacterium
GCTACCTCGCGCACCATCTGCGCGCCCATGTTCTCGAAGCGGTTCTCGAGCTCGACTTCCTTCGCGACCGTGACGCCGTCCTTGGTGATCCTGGGTCCGCCCCATTTCCGGTCCAGTACGACGTTCCTACCCTTGGGACCCAGCGTGACCTTGACGGTGCGGCTCAGCTGCTCGACACCCCGGAGGATGGCCTGCCTGGCCTCCTCACCGTAGAGAAGCTCCTTCGCTCCCATGTGACTGCTCCTTTCCTCGCAGAAATGCCCTCAACAGGCAGAAAACGCATGTTTTGACCCACAAAGTACGAACATACATCATACACACTACGAAGGGCCGCCGCAACCCGAAACAGGGCCTCTGAGAGGCCCCGGATGTGGGGAATTCTGCCGCGCGCGGCGGGATCGGAGCGTTCCGGCTCGCGGAGTGCCGGAACACCTGACCACCGGACAGCCCGGCCGGCGGAACGCCCGGCCGTCAGACCCCCGGCCGTCAGAATGCCTGCCCCACGCTGAAGTAGAACTGGGCGTCGCCCCTCTCGGAGATCGGCTTCGCCACGTCCAGGCGCAGCAGACCGACGCGCGTGGCGTAGCGGAGCCCCACGCCCCAGGCAACGGCAAGGTCCGAGAGCCGCATCGCGTTGAAGTCAGGAAACACCTGACCGGTATCGACGAACACGGCAGCCCGGAGCTTCTTATACCCCGGGAATCGCATCTCCCCGCGGGCAAGGGCGAGCGCCCTCCCTCCGGCGGGCTTCCCGCTCTCCCCAATTGGACCCAGTGAGTTCCTCAGGAATCCACGGACCGAGCCCTCGCCTCCGAGGAAATAGCGCTCGTTTATCGGAACCTCGCCCTCTCCGCCCTGAGGTTTGACCCACCCGGTTCGAAGCTCGAGCGCGGCCACCCACCCGTGCACGATCTTCTTGTAGCCGCGCCAACCTACGTTGTAGCGGACGAAGTCGTTCGTTCCGCCGAGCTTCGAGCTCGCGAGTTCGATATCTGTCCTGATGAACGTGCCGCGCGTTGCGTTCAGGATGTCGTCGCGTGCGTCGTAGATGGCCGCGCCGAGGATACTGCCCGTGTAGCTCTTCTCTCCATCGCTGCTGTCGTCCACCCCCTCGAGGACCACCGTCCGGTCGAGCTTGTAGCCCCCCTCGAGCGTCAGGCGCAGATTCAGCTCCTTCGACAGAACGAAGCTCGCGCCCGTCGTCTCCGCGACGAACGACTCCTCATCTTCCCAGCTGTAACGCGCGGCGGCCTCAGCGGACACGCGCCGCCCGAGGAACCACGGGTCGCCTATGGACGCCCGTACCTCACGGACGCGCTCGCTGTACTTCCCCTTGAGACCCATGGTCCTCGCCTGCCCCTGCACGTTACGGTTGAAAATCCCGGCCTCTACCTCCATTCCATCGATGGCCGCGTAGGCGAAACCGAAGTCCAGGTGACCGCTGGGCCGCTCGGCCACACGTACTACCACGCGCTTCTCCGCCCTGCCGGTGTCCTCCGGAGCCGGCTCGATCCAGATGGAATTGAAGAGACCCGTCCTATACAAGTTGACCTGCGACTCACCTATTTTCTTGAAGTCGAAGAGCTCGCCCGCCGCGAACGTCAGCTCACGCTTGACGACGTACGGCCGCGTCTTCTTGTCGCCGAACACGTCTATCGATGCAATGGACGCCTGCTCCCGCTCGGTGATGCGGTATGCGATAGTCACGGAACGATTGTCGTCATCGCGGACAACGTCCTGCGCCACGTGCGCGTCAAGATAGGACAGGCGCGCATACTCCTCCAGGACCGCACGTCGGTCGGAGTCGAGCTTGCCGACCATGAGCGGTGTCCCCTCCCTGACGGTCACCGCATCGCGGAGCTTCGTCTCCGGAATCACCCTCGCGCCTTCGAACCACACGTCCTCCACCATCCAGCGGTCGCCCTCGTACACACCGATCAGCAGTCTCACGCCCGTCGAGTCGGCGCTGAGCACCATGTCGTTGAGCTCGACGTCGGCCTCGAGAAAGCCCTGCGAGACGTAGAATCGCTGGAGGTTCTCGAGGTCGCGAAGGAACGCGCGCCTTTCGTAGTGGAACTTCCGGGAGAACCCGCTCTTCCTGGTCTGCATGTAGGGAAACAGCGAGTCGTCCTCGAAGCTCTCGTTCCCGACGAACAGGATGTCCGTCACGACGGGCCCGGCAGGCACACCTCGCGCGAATGTGCGCCGCACGAGAGCCGGGTCTCCCCTGGCGCTGGCTCCGACAGGCACCAGCAGGAGCACCAGCGCGAGGAGCGACACCGTCAGGGCGAGTCCGCTACCCCTATTTGAACGGGATCTGCAGCTTGAGCCCGACTGCATGGTTGCCTTCCGGGTCGGTGCGAGTCTCCAGCCAGAAGCGCCTGGCCAGCTCGAACGAGATTTCCACCTTCTGATTGCTGAGGCTCCCGACCGCCGTCGAGTAGTTGACGCGGAGCCGGTCCCCGAACTTCTTGCCGAGAGTGACACTGGTCTCAGACTCATCGGTTTCCGCGGACTCGATCGCGTCCTGCTCAAACGCGACCCTGTCGAGATGCAAGAGCCTCTCGAGTGTGCTCTCGGCCAGTCCGAACGCGCTGGAGAGAAACACCGTGCTGGCAAGATGGCTGAAGGCGCCGCCGGATGAGTCCGAGCCCGGCTCGCCGGCGGTCATCGTGCCGAAGGTGTCACCGAAGGTCAGGAGCGAGACTATGTCCGGCCTGCTCAAGGAGGGTATGCTGTCGAGCTCCGGCACGGCGTCGGACAGGTACCCGTTCACCCTCGCCGTTACCTGGTATGACTCGCCGGACCGGCTCTCCACGTCCGCCGCGCCCGAGAGGTCGACGTACGGATCCCGGCGCTCCGGATCGATGAAGCTCACGCTCAGCACGCTGATCTCGAAATCGTTGTCCAGGTAAGAGAAGGTGCCTTCGTCGGCGTGAACGCTGCCGGATATGCGCGGCCTCGCCAGCGTGCCCCCGATCGACGCTCCGCCCTCTAGTTCCAGGTCCGCCACGTTGCTGTAGACCTCGACAACGTCCTCGATCTCGATGTCCAGATCCAGGTCGACCGTCGCCCTCGGATCGTCCTGTCGCCTCACGACGATGGCTGCCGGCCGGCGCCCGAGGAGGTCCGAAACGCCCACCGATCGCGTCACGGTCATCTCCTCGATGGCGACGCGCCCCCTCAGGGCGGAGTGTGAGGGCGTGCCGCCCCAGTCGATGTTCCCAGCAATGCGCCCCTCGAGCGTGTTCTCGATCTCGAATTCGGGAGATCTGAGTCGTCCCGTCAAGAAGAAGGTCGGGTCATCGAGTCCCGACGATAGATCCGCGAAGCCGCTCGCGTCGATGCTTCCGGCGCCGAACTCAGCGGTCGCATGATTGAGAAGCACGGTCCCGCCCTCCACCTCCACGTCGAGCTCGACGTGCCTGGCGGGCTTCGCGAGGTCGACCCCCCAGATCTTCCCATCCGTGAGGCCCACCGTACCCTCGGCGGAGATTCCGTCGGGGCCCCTGCGGACGCGCAGGTCGGCGTCCAGCCGGCCCTCCAGACTCGTGAGCTCCGGCGGCAGGGCCGTGAGCGCCTTGAGACGGAAGCCGTTGGCAGTCAGGCCGATGTCGAATCCGGGGAGAGCTCCCTCGACTTCGGGGCGTACTTCGATCTCTCCCACCGCCCTGAGCACGCCGTCGTCGGCCAGGAACTCCGCCGCCTCCACCTTGAGCACGCCGGCCTCGAGTGTTCCGGCGCCCTGGGCGCGGTCGAATCCGAAGTCGGCGATTCTCGGCGAATCGACGAACCACGAGAAGCTGGCGCTCGGGTCACGCGGGAGCCCGCCGACCACCGCCTCCGCGTTCAGCCTCCCACGGAACTGGGACCCGAATGAGTACCCCAGTGTCCGAGCTACGTGCCCCACATCGAGGTCCTCGGCTGTCAGGTTGAGATTCACGTCTCCCCCGGGCGCCGCCGAGCTGCTCAGGGTCAGCCGTCCACCGTCAGGCTCGCCGAGGACGTGCGTCCGAACGACGTCGATCACGAGGTGATCGAAGCTGAAGCTCCCGCCCTCCACCTCGAAGCGGACGGAATCCGCGAGCGTAAACTCCGCGAGGTCGAACGCCGCCGACAGCCGTGTGAACTGCCCGCTCCCGTAGACGGAGGTCAGGGAATCCGCGGTGCCGGTCACGAGGGCCGACCCGTCCAACCGGAACCGTTTCCCACCACGCACACGGGGCAGGATCGATTCGCCCGCGTCGAGCGTGAAGTCCTCCGACCGGATGCTCGCGCCGAACTCCCTGCTCGAGTCGAACCTGAGAACGGTCGCCGAATCCGGCGTCACGGGCGCCAGACCGTTGATCCAGATCGAGCCTGATGCGGTGCTCTCGGCGGTCAGCTCGAACACGACGTCGGAGGAATCCCCGCTGGCCTCGAGCGTGGCGGACTCCACTGTGAAGCCTGCCATCTCGAATCCCCTGAGACCGATGTCGGCCGAGAAGACCGGTGAGTCCCTCGTGCCCGCAAGAAGCACGCTGCCCGCCAGCTGACCGCGCGGCGGGGAGTCAAGAGGACGGGGCAGAAGCTCGGCGAGCTCGGACAGCTCCGCGCCGTCGAAGGTCAGGGCCATGTCGATCACATCGGAGGTGCTGAGTTTCCCCGCGACGGACACCTCGCCGAACGTGCCGTCGAACCTCGCCTCGGTCAGGCGGATAGAGTCGGGTGAGGCGACGAAGCTGAAGGGGGCCGTGAGCGCCGCGCTCTGCCTGCGCGCGGCCACGTCCAGTTCCGCGACCTCTCCGGTCACTGTGTAGGCGCCACCGAGATCACCGCTCACACCGGCCGTGCCCGTCACGAGCCCGGCAAGCGACATCGCCTCGCGCAGGGAGTCGTCGAGAACCGCCGCGAGGTCGAAGGACCGCGCGCTGACCGACGCGGAGTAGGTCCCCTCGGCGTCCAGCGACGCGGCGCCCAGCACCGTGGAGTCGAAGGCCTCGTAGAGCATGTCGTAGGACCCGTCGAGACCGGACGCGTCGACTCGGACGGGTCCGGCCTGGATGTCTCCGTATCTGAGATCGGGGAACTCGGCCGTAGCTGCGAGCGAGCGCGACGACGCGAAGTCCGCCATCGCCACCTCGATCGTTCCGCTACCCGCCAGTCTATCGGCGCCGAACACGGATCCGAGGGTCGACAGGTCGTCCACCGCGGCGGAGACGTCCAGCTGCCGAAGTCCGTCGTCGGTGAGCTGCCCGAGAACCGTGATGGACGCACCGCAGCAGGAGCCGGAGGAAACAAGGAGTCCCTCCGTAACCTGGCCCCGGACCGACGGAGAACCGAAGTCTCTCTCCGCTGCGACGAACTCCGAGGCGTTCACGTCGAAGGCAGCATCCAGATTCGACAGCCCCGGTGACGTCCAGTCGATCCTCGCCGTTCCACCGAGCGTTCCCGACACGCGCGCACCGCGCTCGGGCACAAGTGCCGCGAGACGATCCAGCTCGAGCCCCTCGAACTCCGCCCGCCCCTCCAGACGCGGGAACCCCGCATCGTCGCTCTCCTCCGGAAACTCGACCACC
>DAOWER010000092.1 GCA_030638405.1 Candidatus Eiseniibacteriota bacterium
AGGGCCCTGCCTACCTGTGACAGGGTCCTACTGCCGTCCTCCAGGGCGGCGAGCTCGGAGCGGATGCCGTCGTCCAGATCGTTGTGCTCAACGAACATGCGGTAGGCCTCGGACGTGGTCGCGAAACCGTCCGGGACCCCGATTCCCTTCGTCCTCAGAGAGCTCAGGAGTTCCCCGAGGGAGGCGTTCTTGCCCCCTACCTCGGGCACGTCGTCCATGCCGAGTTCCTCAAACCACCTGACGTACCGCCGTTCTTCTGCCATCGTCCCTGCCTCCTTGCGATTCGGCCGCGGCCCATCCGCCAACTCTGGGCGATCCAGCGCGCCGGGAACTCAGCACGCGACCTGTGAGGCGAACCCTGTCAGTGTCCAGACCATTCTAGTAGCTTCGGTGGCCCCCGTCTACATCCCAAGTCGCCATCGCTCAGAAGCCGTTAGCACGAGCGGGGCCGCGTACGCGAAGACGGGTCGCTGGCCCTCAAGGACCTCGCGACCCGTCTCCTGGGCCTTCAGTGAGCCAGATGGCCTAGTCTGTCTTCGTGAACGCGCTGCCGGCCGTGCCGCAGACCGGGCAGATGTCGGGCGCGCCCTTTCCGACCGTGTGGCCGCACACGGGGCACACGTAGTACGAGAAGTCCTCCTGCTCCGAACCTAGCGTACCGAGCAGCCCCTCGTACAGCTTGGCATGCGTCCTCTCGACCGCGCTGGCCAACTCGAACGAGCGCAGTGCCTTCTCGTTCTCCTCGGCCTTCGCGTGCTCGATCATCTCGGGATACATGCTCTTGAACTCGTGCGTCTCGCCCGCGATGGCGTCCTTGAGGTTCTCCTCGGTCGTCCCGATGGCCCCCAGCGCCCGGAGGTGGTTGTGCGCGTGCACGGTCTCCGCGGCAGCCGCCGCCCTGAACAACCTCCCCACCTGAGAATGGCCTTCGTTGTCAGCCTTCTCCGCGTAGGCCAGGTACTTGCGGTTGGCCTGCGACTCACCCGCGAACGCGTCCTTCAGTGATTGCTCCGACTTCGACATGCTCTTCTCCCTCTCTGCTGCGTTGTCAACGCTGCGCTTGTTGGACGCTTCCCCGCCGTCTACCGTTCGAGTCCGCGTCCCCTACAGGCTCGCCTTGATGCCGTCCAGCTGCGTCCGGCAGTCAGGCACCATCTCGAAGAACTTCTCCAGCTTCGCACACGCGTATTCGTCGCAGTGCGCGCAGTTGACCACACCCATCGCGATCCCGCACTTCCTGATCTCGCAGACCGTGCAGTGCTGGAACAGGACGCCGTCCGATGTGCACCCCTCGCAGTTGATGTCGGACGCCGCGATCTCGGCATCGTACATTCCAGACCACATCTTCGCGACCTCGGCCCTCTGGGCGTCGTCGTCGTCGCGGGTCGCTTTGAACGCCCCGCACTCGTGACACGGCAGACCGCAGATGGCAATCATCTCGCTCATCGTCGTCCCCTTCTAGACCGTTACAACAGCCTCGGACTCCAGCATCCGACCAACTACCTCTGCCATATCGCTAATCCGACCCACGGCCATCCTGTCGGTGATCCCGTAGTACCCGGCGCATGTCCCGCACGCCACGAGGTCCACGCCGGCATCCGACAGGATCATCAGCGCGTCGAGCACGTGAGAATCCTCCGCCAGCAGCTTCACGCCCGAGTTGTAGAACAGCATCACCTCCGGCTTCGGCGACGCCGTACACAACTTCCGGAGGAACGATCCCATGAGCTTGGCGCCAAGCTCACTCGACCCGTCCCCCAGTACCTCGCTGTTGACGACCACCAGTCTTCTCTGAGCCAAGATGCCCTCCGCGCGTTGGACTTGCTCTTCGGATGCGATGCGAGCGGCCGGGGTTCCGCGCGGACGAGGACTTCCGCCCGATGCCGCGGCGCCCCGCGCCCCAGACCGCGAGATTCTATCCGCCCGGCGCTGCGAGCGCCAGTGGAAACCGGACAGTTCATCACTCAGGCAGTCTGTCATGAAGGGTGAGAGGTACTGCTCAGAGGGTAGCGGCCAAGAGGTGCCGACCAGACGCGCTGCCGCACCCGAACGCACGACACCGCCGCACCCGAACGCACGACGCCGCCGGGTGGGTTCCACCCGACGGCGCCGTGGACGATCACAAGATCGAGAGCGCATCCGCAAGCGCGGCGCCCCTCGGCTAGTTCTGCTTCTCGGAAGCGAGTTCCCTGCCGCTCTTGCCGGACAGTATGCGGAATTCCTCGCGACCCAGCTCCCGGTCGTCCGTCACCTCGATCGAGCGCCGGATGTCCTTCTCAAGCGCCCGAAGCCTCGGACCCTCCTCGGCCACTAGGTAGACAGCCATGTCAGGCGACACCACGAGCTTGAACCTCTTCTCGCGCGTCGACGACGCGACCCTGCGCATCCCGCGCTCGATGAAGAGCATGATGGAGTCCATGGACAGCACCTTCCCGGTTCCCTCGCACTGAGGACACGAGTCGGTATACTGGTGCAGAAGGCTGGGTCTTACGCGCTGTCTCGTCATCTGGACCAGGCCGAGTTCGCCAATCGGGTAGATCTTGCTGCGGGCGCGGTCGCGCGCCAGCATCTTCTTCAGCTCCTGGACGACCTTCTGTTTGTTCCCCTCACTGGCCATGTCGATGAAGTCGATGACGATGATGCCGCCGATGTCCCTGAGACGCAGCTGCCGGCCAACCTCGCGCGCCGCGCCCATGTTGGTCTTGAGGATGGTCTCCTCCTGGTCCTTCTTCCCCGTATACCTACCGGTGTTGACGTCGATCGCGGTGAGCGCCTCGGCGTGGTCGATGACGATGTAGCCACCCTTCTTGAAGTAGACCTTCCGTCTGAGGCTCTTCTCGATGTCGCCCTCGATGTCGTAGGCGTCGAACACCGGGGTGCTGTCGCGGTAGTACTCGACCCTTCCCTTGAGTTCGGGGGCCACGTTCCTGAGGTATCCGCCGATCTCCCTGTAACCCCGGCGCGAGTCAACGATGAGCCTGTCGACGTCCGCGGTGAAGACGTCGCGCACGAGCGCTGCGGTCAGGCCCATCTCGCGCTGGATGAGCGCCGGCGCCCGGCGAGACTCGGCGATGCTGTTGGTCCTCTTCCAGAGCTTGACGAGGAACTTGAGGTCGCGCTTGATCTGCCGCTTGCTCGCGCCCGCCGCCGCAGTACGCACGATCAGGCCGCCCCACGGCGGTCGGATCTCGCGCGCGATCTCCTTGAGCCGATCGCGTTCCGGCGACTTCTCGATCTTACGCGAAACGCCGACCGACCCCGAGAAGGGCACCAGCACCAGGAATCGCCCGGGCAGCGAAATCTGGGTCGTCACCCTGGGGCCCTTCGTGCTGATGGGCTCCTTCGTCACCTGGGTGAGGATCTCCTGGCCCTTCTGAAGCAGGTCCTGAATGGGAACGTTGGGAGATGCCATCCTCTGGCCCTCCACCACCTCGAGCGACTCGTCGCCGAAGAGGTCCGCGAATTCCGCGGTGAC
>DAOWER010000300.1 GCA_030638405.1 Candidatus Eiseniibacteriota bacterium
GACTCTGGTCTACGGGAACTTCCCGAATCCCTTCTATCCATCTACCGGAATCGCTTTCTCGATTCCGAAGACGATGCGCATAAGGCTCTCCATCTACGCGGTGAGCGGCCGGCTGGTGCGGACGCTCGTCGACGACACTTACGGCCCCGGCCGTCACGTCATTCCGTGGAACGGGAAAGGCGCAGCGGGCGAAGAGCTTCCCGATGGGGTGTATTTCTACAGGCTTGTGGCCGACGGCACCGCACTGACCGGCAAGATGATCCTGCTGCAGTAGCCGGTCGTGTCTCCGTAGGCAAGCGCGCGAAGAGAAAGGGCCGCCCGCGTTGCGTGGGCGGCCCTTTCTCGTTTCTTCCACCCGGACATTCCGTCCGGGTGCGTCCCGACCTGCGTCAGAACTACCTCAGCACGATCATCTTCTTCGTGCTCGTGTAGTCCCCGGCCTCGATGCGGTAGAAGTAGATACCCGCCGGAACGCGCCTGCCCGCGGAGTCCCTTCCGTTCCACTCGATGCTGTGACGCCCCTCGGGGAACTGCCGGTCGACCACGGTCGCTATCACCCTGCCCGCGACGTTGTAGACGGCGATCTTCGTCCTTGCCGGCTTCGGCAGGCTGAAGGCCATCGCGGTCCCATCGCGGAACGGGTTCGGGCTGTTCTGGCGCAGTGCGAATACTGTCGGCAGCTCTCCGTCATCGATGCCCGTCTGCGAGAGGTCGAGCACGAGTGTCAGCACGTCGTAGCTGTCGTACCGGCCGTCGGTGCTCGAAACGTGGAGGTCGAACTCCACGATGTCGTCGCTCGGCGAGTCGCCGATGGTCACGCGGAACGGCGACGCACTGTTGTCGCCCGTGCTGCTCGCCGCGATGTTGCCGAACGATCCGCTTCCAGAGTCGATGGTGACGTCCGGATCGGACGTGGTGATCGTGCCGGTCACCTCGTTGGCGAGCTCGCTTCCGAGGTTCTCGAGGGTCACGATGATCTCGATCTCTTCCTCAGGCTGCGCGAGCCCGTCGCCGTTTCCGCCGACGGAGTCATCGATAACGCTGCTGTCGATGACGAGCCACTGCGGCGGAGCGTCCGGACCATGCACGGTGAACCTCACGGCCTCGCCGCTCACAATGGCGGCCGCCGACGGGTCGTACGTCGAGTTGTAGAGGTACTGGATGCCGGTCGTCTCCGCGGGGTTCTCTATGCCCACCGTGCAGGAGTAGGGGAAGGCCACCGTCTGGTACTGCAGCACGATGTCCCCGTTCCCGCTGGGGCTCGGGTAGAACGCCGGATCGTAGAGGATGATCTCGAAGGTCTCCGGGTTGCTGCCCCCGTAGTGGGCCACCGCATCGAACTGGCAGATCCAGCGGTGGTTCGCGCTGTCGAAGTACTCGTGGACGTCACCGCCCTCGGCGGGGTTCAGGTCATCCCAGAATGCGGCGACCATCGCCTCCGGGCCGTGCTCGTCCGGGATCCCGGAGTTGTCGCCGAAGCGATAGTCCTCGGCGCCCAGCGCCACGAAGCCGTTCGAGCAGACGGAGATGCTGGAGTAGTCCGTGCCGTAGTACCTGAACGTGAACGGCAGCGAGAGCGTCGTCACTGCCGCGTCGCCGTCGATTGCGGTTATTTCGTTACCGAGGCCCACGATCTCGACCCAGTCATAGACGGGCGCCTGTCCGGTCCACCCGTCGCCGGTGTCGTAGGCGTAGTAGCCGTAGGCGTCAGGCCCCGACGGCCCGCCCGACGGGTCTCCGCCGATCGTCACGGTGAGACCGACGCTCTGAGTGTGCGTGTATGTGTCCGCGTCGCCCGTCGCGACAAGCGTGAAGGAGACCTCATGGCCCGGAGGGACCGTGGGGCTCACGTTGACACGGAACGAGTTCCCAGAACTCGATCCCGTGCCGCCGCTGCTCGCGATGTCGCCGAAGTCTCCGTCCGCATCCGTAACCGCTACGTAGGCATCTGATGTCGACAGCACTCCGGATACGCCTTCGAGACCCACGGGTCCCGTGTTCTCGAGCGTCACTATCAGCCACGCCGTCTCGCCGGGCTCCAGTGAGCCGTCGCCGTCCCCGCCTGGTGCGGGGTCGTCGATCACCGACGAGTCAAGCGCAAGGTCGGCCGCTGAGACCGTCACTCCCGGAACACTCGCGTTCCAGTATGCGCGGCTTCCGTCGGTGGCCCTGACCGTGAGGTCGAGTTCGTGCCCGTTCGGGCAGTCCGGGGTTGGCGTGAACGTGAACGGAACGGCGTTTGGTACGGTGTTTCCGCTCGCAATGGTCCCGTAGCTGGACGTGCTGTCGCCCAGCACGACATAGGAGTCTCCGGACCGAAGGGCGCCCGTGACCCCCAACGCATCCTCGGGGCCGGTGTTCTCGAGAGAGACCGTCAGCTCGATGGTCTCTCCTGGCGTGATGACGCCGTCGTTGTTGCCCGTGTTCGAGTCGTCCGTGATGTGGCTCGCGTAGGCGAGATAGGGACCCGTGGCCGTCACCACCGCGTGCCCCTCGTAGGGATGCAGGTTGTGCCCGGTGACGGTCACCCAGACCGTGTCGGACGTCGCCGGGTCGATCGAGAACGAGACGTTGCCGTCGACGTCCGTGTAGGCCGCCTCGTAGATCTCACCGGGGGCGTAGGCGCAGACCAGCGCGTCCTGGATCGCCACACCGCCGTCCTCCACGTGGACGTCCAGGTTGCTTGGATTGTTCGGGACCGACGGCGGATGCGTGATGTCGGCGTAGACGGGGATCTTCGTCCAGACGTCAAGCTCCGGGTCGCCCTGGCAGTTCCAACCCTCGTACTCGTAGGTCTGGGACGGGTAGAGCGTATAGAGGTTGAGCTTGCCGTTCACCGTGGCCTCGCCGACGGTGTGCATCTTCAGGTTGAAGATGCCGTCGAAGAACCCCTGATCGACGGCGCTTCGGTACTGCGCCACGTGGGAGGCCACAATCGACGTCCCCACGGACACGACGGAGCCCTTGGGCGCCGCGACTGTTCCGGACTTCAGCCAGTTCTCGCACGGGTAGCCGTCGCCGGTGAAGTTGCCGCTGGCGCAGGTCCCCGCCACGACTACCGGCAGCTTGTAGCCGGGGTAGGTCAGAGCGGGGTTGCAGTCGAACGGCGACCACCAGTTCGAGACGCCCTGACCCCTGAAGTTCAGGAAGACGCGGCCCTCGGTTATCGCCGCGTGCACGTCGTTCTTGTCGGACCCGTTCCTGCGGAACAGGGTGTCTATCTGAGCGAACCCCTCTCTGCTCATCAGGCCCCAGATGAACCACGTGTCGTCGAAGTAGATCCAGTCGCCGGAATCGTAATCTTCACGAACGATGAGACACCCGCTGCGGAACCAGTCGAGGTCGTTCATGTACGGTGTCTTCCTGTAGCTGAGTGTCTTGGCCACGAGGAGATCGCACTCGGTGACGTTGTCCGCGGGGAGCCTGCCGACGCTGACATCGACGAGGACGTCGCCGCCTTCGAGCTGCCCGTAGTAGTTGTCCATGTCCGAGGTCGGTACGTATTCCGAGTCGCCGACCAGCAGGACGAACTCGGGCGGCACGGTCCACGTGTCGTAGGCCGTCTGGATGTAGCTCTTGATGGCCGAGGTGGTCGAACCGATGACCGAGGTCTTCGCGATCTCGACATCCATGCCTCGCTTGTGCTTCCACGCGGCCAGCGGCAGGACGCTGTTGTAGAAATTGTCGTGTGTGACGATGAGGTACGTTCCGCGGCTGTCGCTCTCGTAGCGCGGCCTCACGAGGTCGTAGTTCGCGATCGAGCTCTCGTAGAGGCTGCGGAAGGCGCGGGACGGCGGGCGCGTGCTGGTCTTCACGTTGGTGCGCCCGGCGGAGGAGTAGTCGAGCTCCACCACAAGGCGTCTGGTCACACGGAGTTCCTGCGTGCTCGCGTCGTAGGAGAGAGGAAAGACGCGGAGCGGCACGACTCTGAAGTCGCGCATGATGGCGGGCTCGCCGACCTCCGCCTGAGCAAGGGAGAAGCCCTCTCTCGAGTAGGCGACCTCATCCAGCACGAGCGGCTGGTCGTCGGTCCAGTCGTCCGCCCGGGCGGGGATGGGTGTGATCCCCTGGAGGATGTCATGACCCTCCTCCAGGATGCGCAGCTCAACGCCGGACGCGGGCGGGATGGCGATGAGCGTTCCCGCGACGGACATCAGAGGCTCACCCGGCTCGCCCAGGGGGCTCGCGCCCGGGACGCGCACGATGTCGAACGTGCGGCCCTGGATCTCAACGCTCCCGGTCTCGGGCGCCGGGAAGAGCACCTCGACTAGCGTGTGGCTGTCGTTGGATTCAATGACCCGGAACTCGAGCTCGCTCCAGGCCGCCGGTGAGGCGACGTCCGGTGTTGCGGCCGCGGCCGTCAGTGCCACTGCTGTGATCGCGCACACGAGCGCGAGCACGATGGCCGGACCTCCCGGCCGTGGGTTGCGTGAGTGCTTCCTCAGCATCTGATCCCCCCTCTTTGGGACACGGTCAACTGCTTCTCGCCTTCTCTTGGTTTTGCGTGTTGGGCCACGTCCGTGCTTGTTGCCCGGAGACAAACAGACACAGGGCCCCGAGGAGCCCTGCCTCGCTCCGGACAGCAAATCGCCGCGCGCCCGGGCCACCGACCAGATGGAGCAACCCGGACGTATCCCATCTACCTGTCGTATTTTACCATATTTCTTGACGTTTGTCTATGACGCATTCCGGCGGGTCGGGCGGGTCTACCTGAAACACCGGAATCCGATTGTTTCGGTCCGATAGAGGGGACACAGGTCCTTCACCGGGTTGTCGAGCTCGGGCATGGCCGTGGCCCAGCTGCCGCCCCTGAGCGGCCTCGTGGCGCAGGAGAACGTGCCGTAGTCGACGACGGCCACGACGTCGTTGCACCACTCCCACGCGTTGCCGATCGCGTCCGCGAGGCCGAGCGGGCTGTCACCCCTGGGGCTGTGGCTTCCCACCGGAGCCGTGTGCTCGGACCCGTCCTCCGTGAATCCGTCGAAGGTGTAGCCCTCGTAGCCGAACCGCACGTTGGCAAGCGCGAACCCAGGTGGAGTCAAGCCCTGAGTTCTGTCGTCTCCCCAGCTGTAGGGGCTGACGTTCAGCCCGGCGGCTTCCAGCCACTCACTGGAGGAGGGCAGTCTCCTGCCCGCCCATTTGCAGTACGCGTAGGCCTCGAACCAGCTCGCTCCTAGCACCGGAGTCGAGGCCAGTTCGGAGTGGGGGTCGGTCGACCACGGCGGTTCCACAGACGGGTCCCAGAATCTCGGGGCCAGCCACCGGAACTTCCCGGCGTAGTTCCATCCGGTCTCCACGATCTCTATCGTGCCGTCGTCCACCAGCCAGAAGTCCATGAACTCGTAGCCGTCTGACCGGACGAACGCGGCGAACTGCTCGTTGGTCGTCTCATATCTGTCGACCAGGAAGTCCGGGCCGCCTGTTGAGGCGACCGCGATCATCTCGCCGCCGAGGCCCGTGCCGTCGTGGGCGAGAAGCCTGGGAACGAACGGCTCCGGCAGTTCGGAGGTGGCCACCGCACGATCGATCGTGATGACCTTGCCTGTTCCGGAAGTCACTCCCGGGCCCAGATCTCCGCCGATCCCTGCGATGGGGCGGGCGACGCCGCCGTCAGCGCCCGCGAAGCGCAGGAGGACGGTCATGGAGTCGCCGTCCGGGTCATCGACGTCGTAGGCGACGCGCACCGTGTCACCGGCCGTCTCCACAGAGACGTTCGTGATCATCGGAAGGGTGTTCGCGGAACACGAGATTACAAGAACGGCTGTGGCGGCAGCGGTGAACACGAGCACTCTCAAGACATCCCCCTCGACTTCAACACGTCCTCGTTACCCCTTACGCACCTCTTTTCGGCCGTGCGAAGCAGTCCGGCACGGTCCGCTTCGTCTAGAACGGAGCCGGTCCAAGCGTCCCGACCGCGGGGAGCGCGTTCACAATGATCCCGATCAGGAACGGCACCACAAGGTAGATTGCTACCATCACCAGTGTGGCCCGTCTCCCCAGCACGTTCAGAAGGAGCGGGACGGAACTCATGCATATGCCGGTGCTGGCGAGCGCGAACGCGAGCGCGTGCCCCATGGTCAGCCCCATGCCGGATAGCGGCGCGCTCAGCAGTATCTCCTCGCCGGCGCACATGTTGATGGGAACCCCGACGACCACGACGGCCGCCATGGACGCGACGCCGGACTGGAGGATCGCTCCGACGTAGTCCGCGGGCAGAGCCGCCGTGAAGAGCGAGCCGAGCACGACTCCGAAGAGCACGTACCTGGTAAGCCCCGTCAGCATGCGCCATGCCGCCAGCAGGACGGAATCGCCGGAACCGGGAGCGGTCGCGCAGGCCGGTGACGGCGTGCAGGCGGCGGGGGCTTCTGCCGGAGGCGACAGGAACGGACGCACGAGCAAGGCGATGGCGAGGGCCAGCACGAGGCTCGAAACGATCCGCAGAACCAGATAGCTGCCGCCCAGGAGCGTGAAGGCCAGGGTCACGATGATCGGGCTGAGAAGCGGCGCGGTGGCCAGGAACACGAGCCCGTCGCGGGCGCCGGTCCCTCCGCGGTCGATCATGGTCTTGGCTATCGGAATCACCCCGCACGAGCAGACCGGAAGAACCGCCGCCAGTCCGAACGCGGGCAGTACCCCGCGTATTCGGACGCGCCGCGACTTCGCGATCAGGACGCCGGAGAAGAGGCACCCCAGTACGAAGACGGGTAGTACGGTCGCGGCGTAGTACCACGCTGCCAGGAAGAATATATCCAGGAAGCCCACGAACGACTCGGGGCCGCCCGTAGCGATGGTTCCGATCGGGCAGACCCCGCAGAAGGAGAAGATGCCGCGTCGCGCCGCCGGCACCAGGCTGGGGAAGACCACGAGAACCGCCAGAACCGAGAACACGGCCATGAGCGCGGTCCTGGTCCGCGGCGTGGCGGCCACGCCCTTCGTGAACGGGCGGCCGGCGCGGCGCAGAACCGTCCCCACGGCGAGAACGACCACAACCGCCACGACGACGGCGCCTAACAGCGCTTCCATTGCTCTCTGGGCCTCCGGGGTCGGGGTTTGTCCGAGGGGCAAGTCTAGCGGACATACGCGGGGCACGCAAGCCGGGGGATGGATC
>DAOWER010000239.1 GCA_030638405.1 Candidatus Eiseniibacteriota bacterium
ACGGCAGCGATCGTACGCGGGAGGGGCTCCGTCTGGTTGCGGAGCCCCTCGGCGTCGCTCGTGCTTGCTCTGCTCCCAAACGGGAGCTCAGGCAGGCTACCTGAACAGCGCCTTGATGGTAGCCCACGTCGAGCCCTCGACGGGCGTGCTCTCGCCCGGGAATACCTGGGTGGAGTGGGCCGGGGAAGTCACGCAGACGTAGTCCACCCAGTAGTCCGTGTGATCCGGGGCGCTCGTCGACGGAGTGCTGTAGAGGCGGTCCTGGATCACCAGCGCGTTCCCGTCTCCGCCCGCGAACGTCCAGGTGTGCTCGACGCGGTCCCAGCCGAGTCCGGCCGTGTACTCGGAGCTGCCGCTGGCCGATGCCAGGTAGTTGTTGATGTCATCGGAGGTCGTGTAGGAGCCCCAGATGCGGTGCGACGGACTGGCGCCCGGCGTGATGTCGTAGCCGTAGAAGCTGGCCGTCACCTCGTCTCCGTCGTTCAGATTCGTGACCCAGGCGATGTACGCCTGCGGCGTCCCGTCGTGTGGGTCCTCGGCGACATGCAGGTAGTAGGTTCCCTCCTGCGCGCCGGGACACTCATAGTCCGGGAGGGTTGAGCCCTGCGAGCCCATCTGAGGACCCGACACGTTCGCCTCGCCGACCAGGTTGCCGTACGAACCGAGAATCGTGCCGCCATCCTCCCAGCTGTAGTAGCTGGTGACCTGGGCTTGCGCAGGAACGGCAAGCAGAGCGAGAGCCGCAATCAGGATCAAGTACCTCATGGAGGCCTCCTTGGTCAGGTCCGCCGCCAGTGATTCCTCACCTCCGCACACTCCCACCACACAGACGCAGATTCTCAGATTGGTGAGAGACGGTCAAGAGGAATTGCGGCGCACGTCCAATTCGGGCCTGTGTGCCCGCTCCTCGTCGTCTCCCGTGGGGATTGTGGTTCTGAGGCGCGGCGAACGCAGCGGACCGTTCTGTCCCGGGACCATCCGGGAGCAGGCACGAAGCAGAAGGGGCCCCGTCTGATGACGGGGCCCCTTGCTCTTACTCGTGCTTGCTGCGTCGTCCCCCTCAAGGGACCGAAGGCTCTACCTGTAGAGAGCCTTGATGTTCGTCCAGGTGGCTTCCTCGACCGGCACGCCGGCCTCGGGGAAATGCACCGTGCAGTTCGGCGGAGCCGTCACCGTCACGTCGTCGATGAAAAAGTCGGTGTGCTCGGGGTCGCCCGTCGAAGGCGTGCTGTACAGACGAGCCTGAATGGCGAGGCCGTTGCCGTCGCCGCCCGCGTACGTCCACATCGACTCGGTGATGTCCCAGCCGGTCCCGGCCGTGTAGTCGCCCGTGCTGCCGGCCGACGCGAGGTAGTCGTTGGGGTCCGTCGGGCCCGTGTAGCCGCCCCAGATTCTGACAGAGGGGCTGGAGCCTTCCGTGACGTCATAGCCATAAACGCTGGCCGTGATGGCGTCACCGTCAAGGCAACCGCTTACCCAGGCAACAATCGCGTACGGTGTCGAGGCGTGCGGATCCTCGGCCACATGCAGGTACCTCTCACCAGTGAGAGCGCCGGGGCACGTGTAGTCCGGCAGCGTCGAGCCCTGAGCGCCTACCTGGGGGCCAGTGACGTTTGTCGGGTCGACGAGGTTCCCGTAGGAGCCGAGAATCGTGCCACCGTTCTCCCAGCTGTAGAAGTCCGCGAGCGCCGCAGGCGCCACAAACAGAACGATCAGTGCAATCGCAAACAGCTTCTTCATTTCTTCCTCCACTTCGAGAGTGAACATCTCTCAACGACCACACCTCACTCACACAACATCCGGTTCAAACGCGGTCTGCTCCAGGAGCAGCACGCCGAACCTCATCCGTCACCGAACAGGTCCCGCTACCACCTCCTTGTTTCGGGCCTGCGGACCGCCCGGCCCACCCTTGGCCGACCGGACCCTCTCCTGTCTCACGGATATGCGTACTCGGCCGCGTCCGCGTACCCCGCTGGACGCCGCCCAGGCGCTTCCTCCAAGCACATAGATTATACCACAAGGTTGGAAAAACCGTCAAGTGCTAGTCTGAGGCAGGAACGAGGGGGTGCGGCCGGCGGGACGCCCGGGGTCCGGGCGTGGTTATCCGCGATTCTCTATGAGTTCTCTCTCAGGAAAGCGGCTATGGACCGGTCGTAAGTTCTCTCTGTTGCCTCGCTGAAGTAGCACGCCGGAAGCTCTCCGAGCCTCTTGTGGTAGGCTATGCACTCGCAGCAGATGCCCTTGCGGCTGCAGGGCTCGTAGGTGCAGTTGCAGCGGGCCAGATTGGCCTCGCGGCTGGGGCAGTCCTTCCCCATCGGCTCCTCCCCTGGTTCAGGTCGGAAGATTCGATTCGGACCAGAAACAGAACGCCCGGCGGGGGTTGTCCGCCGGGTGTTCCGTGATCACGATCCCTTGCTACAGGATCTTCGTTCTCGCGCGGTCCTTGAGCTCGCCCGCCTTACCCTTGTTCCATCCGCTCGTTCGGGAGAAGTAGCCCGTGACCCGCGTTATGTGGTCCACGTCCCTTCCCTGCGAGCAGGAGGCGGTAATGGCCTCGAGCGTGTTCGAATCGACCGCATCGAACGTTGCGTGAGTCAGCGTCTCGAACCTGTCGTTCCGGATGACGATGCCCTTGTCGTCGAGCTGGTAGTCCCAACCGTCCTGCGTGTCGAGCCAGCCCTTCAACTCATCCATCTTCATCGCTACCTCCTAGCGCTGTCTCACCCCGGTGTGAAAACCCATGAGTTAGCTAGTCTACCTTCTCGGCCTCGGTCGCCTTGTTCAGATCGCCGATGAGCGCTTCGACGTCGATTCCGTGAGCCGCCGCGCCTTCTGCTATCGACTCGAATGCTGCTACCGCGCAACCGATGCAGTGAAGCCCGTGCTGCATGAACACCGGCACGGTCTC
>DAOWER010000022.1 GCA_030638405.1 Candidatus Eiseniibacteriota bacterium
GGATCTGCTGAACACACGGCGCGGCGTCAAGTGCGCACTGCGCGGCCGCTATGCCCCGGGGTGCGGAGTGGGGAGGAATCAGGTATTGCACGAGCTGTCCATCTGTCAGAGTATGCTCAAGATCGTCGACTCGACGATGGAGCAGCATGAGGGAGCGAAGCTCCGGAAGATATTCCTGGACATCGGGCGCGGCTCGACCATAGAGCCCATCCTCCTGCGGGAGGCATTCGAGGTGATCACCTCGGAGGGACCGTACGAGGGCACCGAACTCGTGATCAATGACATCCCCATTTCGGGGCGGTGCCGTGACTGCGGCAGAGACTTCACGTACGAAGAGCTCGCCGTCGGGTGTCCCAACTGCGGGTCGACCAACATCGAGATCACGGCCGGGCTAGAGCTGGACATCAAGGCCCTGGAAGTCGACGACTGATCCGCGCGCGGCCGGGCGCCGCTGCAGCATCCGGCGCGCGACGAACACGCACGGCGCCCCGCGGGCGCTCCCGGACGCGGCAAGCGGTCGCGCCGAGCACTGGAAGTAACAGAGAGGGAAACGGAATGAGCCGAGTGGAGATCGAGAAGAAGATACAGAGCGAGAACGACCGGCTGGCGCAGGAGAACCGCAAGGTGTTCTCAGACGCCGGCGTGCTCGTGCTCAACATCATCAGCTCGCCGGGCTCGGGGAAGACGACGCTCCTGGAGGCGACGCTGGACAGGCTCGCGGAGAAGATGAACGTGGTCGTGATCGAAGGGGACGTGAGCACCGAGCGGGACATGGACCGTGTTCGGGCGCACGGAGCATCCGGTATCCAGATAAACACCGGCGGTGGCTGCCACCTCTCGGCCAAGATGGTGGGCGAGGTTCTGGGAGAGCTCGACCTCGCGTCCGCGGAGCTCGTGTTCATCGAGAACGTGGGCAACCTCATCTGCCCGTCGACCTACGACCTCGGCGAGGACGTGCGGATGGTGCTTCTGTCGACGACCGAGGGCGATGACAAGCCGATGAAGTACCCGTCGATCTTCCACGAGGCCAGTCTCGCCGTCCTCAATAAGATCGACCTCCTGCCGCACCTGACGTACGACGTCGAGAAGGTCGAGAAGGAGATACGAGTGCTCAACCCCGACAGCGAGATACTCAAGCTGTCCGCCACGACCGGCGAGGGGATGGATGGGTGGGTCGAGTGGATCCTGGCGAAGCTTCACGAGAAGAAGAGCACGCAGACCTAGGGGGACTCCTTGACGCTCTGGTTGCTGGTGGCGGCCGTGGTGGTAGCGGCCGTCTTCCTGAGAAGGTTCCGCAGGTGGCTCGCCTCGATGGCGGGCGCGGTGTGGATCCTCGTGGTCCTGACCGTCATGTCGCTCCTCGGCGTCATGATCGGCCAGAACCTGCCTCCGGACGCCTACGTGGACCGCTACGGGCAAGTGCTCGGGTCGCTCATCTACCGCTCGGGCCTGTCCGATATCTTCACGTCGTGGTACTTCCTTCTCTCTGCCGCCGTGCTCGCCGTGTCTCTCGTCGCGTGCTCGTTCGGCAGGCTGAGGAAGCTGGCCACTGCCCGTGGCCGCGGCCGGGCGTCCAGGGTGGGGTCGCTCCTTCTTCACCTGTCCATGGTCGTGATACTGGCCGGCGGTGTGGTGACGGCGGTCTTCGGGTTCCGATACCCGGCGCCCGTGTACCTCGCGGCCGGTGAGGAGATGGAGGTTCAGGAGGGCGGCTTCACGATCCGGGTGGACGCCGCGAGCACCGAATTCACGGAAGAGGGAATGATCTCCGAGTACTTCTCCGACGTCGTCGTGATCGAGGACGGAGACGAAGTCCTCTCGCACCGCATCGAAGTCAACGAGCCCCTCATCCACAACGGAGTCGGTCTCTACCAGCACGAGATGCTTCCGTCCGCGACCTCGGTCAGAGAGGTGCTGTTCGGGATCGTCGTCAGAACGGAGGACGGCGAGTCGCCTCTCACCACGATTACGGTTCCGTTCAATGAGGAGTTCGAGGTGCCGGGCACCGACATCTCCCTCAAAGTGCTGGAATTCCTGGCGGACTTCACCTACGATATCGAAAGTCGAACCGCCTCGCTGGTCTCCCTCAGCCACCGGAACCCGGCGGTTCTGGTCCGGATGTCCGAGGCCGGCAGCGTCATCGACGAGAGGTGGGTGTTCGCGGATGTTCAGACCCACCGCGACGATGCGGGCCTCCCGTGCCGGATCTTCCTGTTCAACTACCTGCCGGACTACGAGAGAGGACTCACGAGATTCGAGCTCTCCCATCAGCCCGGGACGCCGCTTCTCTTCGCCGGGTTCGCCGCGATGTCCCTGGGACTCTGCCTCACATTCTGGACGAGGACGGGACGCAAGGACGCGGACGGCTCCGGGGTCCGCTCGAAGACCGGCTCAGACCCAGGGTAACCGCGGGACTTCAAAGCGCCGGAACGCGGCGCCCCGCCGCTTCGTGGAGGTGAACGACATGCAGGGTGGAATCGACATGCTTCTCTTCTGGGTGGCGTTCTGGTGCTACCTCGCGGCCACGCTGGGCGCGTCGGTCTACGCGGGCACGCGGAAGGACGGCGTGAGGACGGCGGTCTTCTACGTCACACTCCTGGGGTTCGCCTCCAACACAGGCGCGCTCATCGCGCGTTCGGTGCTGTCAGGGCACCCGCCGGTGACGAACCTCTTCGAATACCTGTCGTTCTTCGCGTGGGCCATCGTGCTCGGGTTCCTGTTCATCTGGCGGAAGAAGGGTCTCGAGCTGCTGACCGCCTTCGCGGCGACCATCGCCTTCGCCATGATGGTCATGGCCTCGCTCTTCCCTGCAGACGTCTCCAGGCAGCTCATCCCGGCGCTCCAGAGCTACTGGCTGTGGATACACGTCTCACTGGCGATCCTGGCGGAGGCGGCGTTCGCGGTCGCGTTCGTGGCGTCCCTGATGTGTCTCATGGGGGACAAGCGCGGCCACAGGCGCTTGCCGGACCGCAACCTGCTGGACTCGATCGCGTATCGGGCGATAGGCATCGGGTTCCCACTCTTCACGGTCGGGGCACTCTTTGCGGGCGCGGTGTGGGCCCAGAGAGCTTGGGGTACTCCTTGGTCCTGGGACCCGAAGGAGACGAGCTCGCTCATCGTCTGGCTCGTCTATGCTATCTACCTTCACGTCCGCAGGACGCGGAGGGGGAGCATCGCGCTGACCTCGGGCCTGTCGGTTCTGGGGTTCACACTGACGATTCTGACGATACTCGGGAGCAGGTTCCTCGGGGGCCTTCACTCCTACGGCTAGGCGCTGCGGGGACGAGTTGAAGAAGAGCACTGAACGGACACTGAGGACGTGGATCCTCGTCGTCGCCTATCTGGCGCTGATATTCGGAGTCTCCTCGATCCCGCAGAGCCAGCTCAGCCGCACCTACTTCAAGGTGTCGGACAAGATGGCTCACCTGGCGGAGTACGCGGGCTTCGGCCTCCTTCTGACCGTTGCGTTCCGGAGCTCGTTCCGTCGCGTCCGGCGGTGGGTGCTGATGGTGATCGTGGTGCTCATCGGTGCGGCGGTAGGCGCGCTGGACGAGATCTATCAGACGACGGTGCCCGGGCGGGAGCGCGAGCTTCTCGACTGGGTGGCCGACGTGGCGGGCGTCCTGATCGGCGTTGGTGTGGCCTCGGGACTCAACACCTGGCTCACGTGGCGACGGACCGCGTCCGGAGAGTCAGTACGCGAGCATCGGAGACAAGCAGCTCCACCAACACGAGATGGCAGGTGATCGACACATGACATACAAGGCTCCGCGCGGAACGCGCGACGTACTCCCCGAAGAATCCTGGAAGTGGCAGCGCGTCGAGCGCGTTTTCAGGTCGACCGCCGACCGCTTCGGGTATCGTGAGATTCGGCTGCCCGTCTTCGAGGAGACGGAGCTGTTCGCTCGGGGGATCGGTGATGCGACGGACATCGTCCGGAAGGAGATGTACACCTTCACGGACCGGAAGGGGCGCAGCCTGACCCTGCGTCCCGAGGGCACGGCCGGGGTCGTGCGATCGTTCATCGAGCACAACATGGGGCGCGGCTCTCGACTGACGAAGCTCTACTACTTCTGCCCGATGTTCCGCTACGAGCGGCCGCAGGCCGGTCGCTACCGCCAGTTCTGGCAGTGGGGTCTCGAAGCGATCGGCTCGATGAACCCCGCCGTCGACGCGGAGATCATTCACTTCTCGGTCGATCTGTTCGAAAGCTTAGGGTTGGCGGGTGCCGAGGCACGCATACACAGCGCCGGGTGTCCGACCTGCACGCCGGCATACAACGAGCTCCTGAAAGACAGACTCGGGGGGAAGCTCGACCAGTTCTGCGCCGACTGCCAGGTCAGGTACGAACGCAATCCACGCCGCATGTTCGACTGCAAGAATGAGCGCTGTCTCGGGATCCTGAAGGACGCCCCCTCGATCCTGGAGTCGCTGTGCGACGAATGCGCCGAGCACTTCGCAAGTGTCCAGGACTACCTCTCGAGGATGTCCGTCCGATTCGTGGTCGACACCTCCATGGCGCGGGGGCTCGACTACTACACCAAGACCGTCTTTGAAGTTCACTACGAAGGTCTCGGCTCGCAGAGCGCGCTCTGCGGAGGGGGTCGGTACGACGCCCTCGTCGAGGAGCTGGGCGGCGCAGCGACGCCGGCCTGCGGCGTATCGGCCGGTGTTGAGCGGCTCATCACCGCGCTCGAGGACACGGGTGTCATGGCCGACATGGAACCCGGGCCGTCCGTCTACATCGTTTCCCTGGGAAGCGAGGCCGCCCTCGCCGCCGCCGCGGTGATCGCGGAGCTCCGCGGGTCCGTTTCCGTGGAGACCGACTATCAGGATCGAAGCCTCAAGGCGCAGATGAAGGAAGCCGGCAAGCTCGGCGCCGGGCACGTCATCATCATCGGCGAGGACGAGGTCGCGCGCGGCATCGCCGTGGTCAAGAATATGACGACCGGCGAGCAGGACGAGGTGGCGGCGAGTGAAGTCGCCGCGTTCGTAGTTCAGCGCCTTGCCTCATCAGGCGGCGCTTGATCCGAATACCGCTTGATCCGAACACCGGATACCACTGGAGACGGACACAGAGATGAAACTGGAACAGATGGGGGCGCTTCAGCGAACGCACAACTGCGGAGCGCTTCAAAAAGA
>DAOWER010000303.1 GCA_030638405.1 Candidatus Eiseniibacteriota bacterium
GAGAGCTCACGCAGGCGTGGCCCAGCAAGACCACGCAGCCGCACTATGTATTGCGTGATCTGTCGGGAACCCAATCAGCAGAACCGAGGCAGAAGCCATGATCACAGCTGCTTGGAGCGACGTCTCATGCTCCAAGAAAGCACTCGCAACGGCTTAGAGAATGTTAGGCAGACCTCCGGAAATGCACAGCGCATCGACCGTGTCATCGTTTCGGGTCCGGTCGGGTTGGTCGGCGCCGCCAAGAGGTGCAGGCAGTAGTCCCGGAAGCTCGGCGTGAGTCTGAGGAGCAGGAGCGAGTTTCCACGCAACCTCTTCTCCACTCGGCCGCATATGCCCGGCCGCGTGCACGCAAGGGGCGTGGCCGTGTCCACTTACGGCGTGTGGCCGTATCCACGCACGGGGTCCGGCCGCATCTGGTGCGCTGACGCGCGTGGTGAGTTTCCCACGGCGGCGTCGGGAGCCTGTGGCCTCGCGCGGCCTCGGGGTGTATAGTCGAGTCAGAAGCAGGTCGCACGCAAGAGGACACGCACTCTTGAAGATACTCTTCCTGACAGACAACTTCCCTCCGGAGACTAACGCTCCCGCGCTCAGGACCTTCGAGCACGCGCGCGTCTGGGTCGAGGACGGGCACGACGTCACCGTCATCACCGGGGCGCCGAATTTCCCGACCGGGAGAGTCCACGAGGGCTACCGGAACAGCCTCTACTCCGTCGGGGAGATGGAAGGGATCCGCGTCGTGCGCGTGTGGACCTACGTGACTCCAAACAGGGGGCGATTCCGCCGCTCGTTCGACTACCTGAGCTTCATGCTGACGTCCCTGCCCGCCGCTGTCATCCAGGAACGTCCCGATGTCGTGGTCGGCACCTCTCCTCAACTGCTGACGGTCGTCTCAGCGTGGGCGGCCGCGCGGCTCAGGCGCCGTCCGTTTGTGTTCGAGCTCCGGGATCTCTGGCCGGAGTCCATCGCGGCAGTCGGCGCGGTCAGCGGCGGCCTGGCGATGCGAATGATTGCCGCCGCGGCTCACTTCCTCTACAACAGGGCGGACTGCATCGTCTCGGTGACGGAGTCCTTCGTGCGTGTCCTGAGGAGCCGGGGCATCCCGGAGAACAGGCTCGCGGTCGTCAGGAACGGCGTCAACCTGTCCCAATTCACGCCCGGCCCCAAAGAGAACGGTCTCCGGGAGGAGGCGGGAGTACGTCCCGACGAGTTCTTGGCCACCTACGTCGGGACACTCGGGATGGCGCATGGACTCAAGAGCGTGATCGCGGCCGCCGAGATGACGCGCGGTGAACCGATCCACTACCTGTTCGTCGGCGAGGGGGCGGAAAGAGCCGAACTCGAACACGAGGTCGAGCGGCTCGGCCTGTCCAACGTCACTTTCCTCGGTGGTCAGCCGCGCGGGCGCATTCCCCTGATACTGAACGCGAGCGACGTCGTCCTGGTGCACCTTCGGGACGACCCGCTCTTCAGCACCGTGATTCCTTCGAAGATCTTCGAAGGAATGGCCGCAGCGAAGCCCATAGTTCTGGCGGTGACGGGGGAGAGCGCGGAGATAGTGACCGGTGCGGGTGCGGGTGTGGTCAGCCGTCCGGAGTCGCCCGCCGACCTGGCCGCGGCCATTCGCCGGCTGCGTTCGCATCCGGAATTAGCGAGGGAGCTGGGGTTGAACGGGAGGCACGCGGCCGAGACCGAGTTCTGCCGAAGGGCGGCGGCGAGACGAATGCTGGCGGTACTGGCGCGGACCGCCGGGCTTGACGCGGGGCCCGCTAGTCCTCCCACCCCTGATTGTCGAGGAGCTGCTCCTCAGGAACATCCTTCTTGAGTCTCGCGGGAGATCCGAGGACGATCTTCCTCGGCGGCGCGTCGCTCGTAAGAACGGAGCCGGCCGCCACCACGGCATCGGCGCCCACGGTCTTGCCGGGGAGGATGACCGCGCCCGCGGCGATTCGCCCACCCCTCTCCACTGTCACACCCTTGAAGTGCTTGAAGCGTTCCTCGGTCCTGCCGATGAAGTTGTCGTTGGATGTCACCACACCGGGGGCGACGAAGACGCGGTCGGAGAGTGTTGAATAGGCCGTGATGTAACACTCGCTCTCGAGCTTGCAGTAGCGACCTATCGTGCAGTGGTTCTCCACCGTCACGCCCCTGCCAACTATCGTGAAATCCCCGACGGTCACGTCTTCCCGAACGGACGCCAGGTCCGCGACGAGTACCCTCGACCCCAGAGTGCATCCCGCGTACATCACGACCGACGTGCCGACGATGCAGCCGTCGCCGACGATCGCCGGGGGCAGCGCCGCGTCGCCCGTGGTTGCGGAGTTGGCCGCCTTCATCGGTTGCTTCCCGATGACGGTGCCGTCGTCGATCCGCACGTTGTCACCTACAAGGGTCCCGGCGTGGATGACCACGTTGTGTCCGATCACGCAGCCGGCACCCACGACGGCCGACGATTCGATGACCGTGAACCGGCCGACGGTTGTGCCGTCGCCTACGCTCGCGGTCGGGTCGATGAAGCGTTCCATTGAAACGTTCCCTCCAGGACGGCGCGGCGCCGCTGAGGCACCGCCGCCGCTGAGTCAGCTTCCGTGTGAGTGAATCGAATCTACTCCAGAGTAACCACGTGAGTGGATCAGGTCTACTCCAGAGTGACTGGCAGGCCGCCGGCCTTCAGCGACCGCTGGGCAGCGTCGAGGACCCTGACGACCCTCATGCCGTCCCTGCCGTCCGAACGGGGAGTCGTGCGGTTCGTCACGCAATCGACGAAGTGCTGGCACTCGAGCCTGAGAGGCTCTGTCATCTCGAGGGCGGGCACGGTGACCTCTCCGAAGCGAAGCGTCAGTGATTCGGCGTACCCGACGTACCCGTCGCTGGGTTCCACGCCCTTGTCGTAGACTCTGACCTTCTCAGCGCCCTGCATGTCGTCGAAGACGACCATGCGCTTGCTGCCCACGAGCGTCGTGCGCCTGACCTTGTGCGGGTCGAGCCACGAAACGTGAATCTGGGCGAATCTGTTCTCCGGGAACCGCATCCCCAGGAAGACCACGTCCTCTATGTCCGGGCGTATGTAGGCCGCGCCCTGAGCCGCCACAGCGATGGGCTCCTCGCCGAGGAGATACAGAATGACCGAGATGTCGTGCGGCGCCAGGCTCCAGAGCGCGTTCTCGTCACTCCTGATGCGGCCCAGATTCAGGCGCTCGGAGTAGAGGTAGTACGGATCGCCCAGCTCGCCGGTGTCGAGGAGTTCCTTCATCTTGTCGACCGCGGCGTGGTATTCGAGCAGGTGTCCGACCATCAGAATGCGCTTGGCAGCCTCGGCGGCCTCCACGAGCTCGACCGCGTGCTCATAATCGAGCGTCATCGGCTTCTCTACGAAGACGTCCTTGCCCGACTCGATGGCGCGCCTGGCGAGGTCGAAGTGAGTCACGGCGGGGGTGGCTATCGCCACCGCGTCAATCTCCGGATCTGCGAAGACGACTTCCGGGTCGGTTTCGGTGCGGATCCCGCCGTACGCGCTGAGCGTCGTCTCGCACTGCTCGTCGTCGGAGTCACAGCAGACCTTGAGGTGTGCTCCCTCGAGGTCCGCGAAGTTCCTGAGGAGATTCCGTCCCCAGGCTCCCGTGCCTATCAGTGCCAGGTTGATCAATGCTCCATCCTCCACCCGATGCCCGAGCTGTGACC
>DAOWER010000133.1 GCA_030638405.1 Candidatus Eiseniibacteriota bacterium
GCGAAGTAGACCGACGTCACGCCGCGCGTCACGTCGAGCATCGCGCAGACCGCCGAGATCTCCTCGGCGATTATCGTCTCTGCGACCATCCCCAGCCCCGTCCCTCCGAACTCCTTGGGAATGAGCGCGCCCATATATCCGGCCTTGCCCAACTCGAAAAGAAGGTCGCGCGGATACTCCGCCGTGTCCTCTATCTCCTGGGCCCGGGGCGCCACGACCCTCTCGGCGAACTCACGCACCTGCTCGCGATACGCGTTCTCCTCTGCCGTGTAGAGCACACTGAGCATGTCGGTTCCTTTCAGAAGTCACTCCACTCTGCAGTCACTCCGTTGTGCGGTCATCCGCTTAGAAGTCACTCCGCCGGTTCGATCTCGACCATCGCTTCTGTGGTCCCTACCGAATCCCCCGCCGCGACATTGACCTTCGTGACGACGCCGTCCACGGCAGACCTGACCTCGTTCTCCATCTTCATCGCTTCCACGACGACGAGGCTGGTCCCAACCGACACCTCGTCGCCCTCGGCGACCATTACCTTGACCACGTTGCCCGGCATCGGCGCCTTGATGCTGCCGCCGGCCCCAGCGGACGCGCCCGCCGCCACCGCGCTGTCGTCATCACGCGAGCCCGTGTCGAACGAGAACTGATGCCCTTCCACCTGGACGTCCACCCCGCCGTCACGCCGCGCCACCTGCACCGTGTGCGAGCGCCCGCCGATTATCAGTGATATGACACCATCCCTGACGCGGGCCCAGTCGACCTCGTAGGAGGTGCCGTCGATCGTGACCTCCGTCCGGGGAGATCTGGCGTCGGTCTTCACCCGTCGCTTCTCGCCGTCTGTCGTGAACTCGAATTCCAAGTCGTTCCTCCGAATGGTCCTGAGTCCGAAGTGCCGCGACGACGGCGCGGCCCCTCTGTCCGTGCGGGTCAGCGGCCGCCGCCCGCCCCGATCCGCCAGCTGCCGAGCGTGTCCCACGGAGACGGCGTCCTCGCGCGCACCGCGCCGTCGGTTCCGCTCTCCGTGGAGAGCGAAAGCGCCGCCGCTATGAGCGCCAGATGCTCCGTCTCCTCCGAGGCCGTGCCGCTCGCCCAGTCTGACATGTGCCTCTCGATGAAATCGGTCTGAGTCTCGCCGGCCGCGTAGGCCTCGTTGTCGATGATGGCCCACAGGTACTCGAGGCAGGTGGCAATCCCGAGGATGCTCATGTCCTCGAGAGCGCGCTTCATCCGCGCCCGCGCGGCGTCCCTGTCCTCGGCGTGGACGATGAGCTTCGAGAGGATCGGGTCGTAGTGAACCGGCACCTCCCACCCTTCGTATATGCCGCAGTCGTGGCGAACGCCGGGACCCTGCGGCTCGCGGAACAGCGTTATCTTCCCTGAGCTCGGCAGGAAGTTGTTCCTGGGGTCCTCCGCGTAGATGCGGCACTCGATGGCGTGGCCCGTCTGCGAGAGGTCGCCCTGCGTGAACTCGAGCTTCTCACCCGAGGCTATCAGTATCTGCTGACGCACCAGGTCGACGCCGGTCACCATTTCGGTAACGGGGTGCTCGACCTGGATGCGCGCGTTGACCTCCAGGAAGTAGAAGCTGCCGTCCTCGTCGAGCAGGAACTCGACCGTGCCCGCGTTGGTGTAACCGCAGGCCCTGGCCGCAAGGACCGCCGTGGCGCCCATCTTCGCCCTGAGCTCGTTGTCGACCGCCGGCGAGGGCGACTCCTCGACTATCTTCTGGTGCCGCCTCTGTATGGAGCATTCGCGCTCGAACAGGTGAACGCAGTTCCCGTGCGTGTCCGCGAGCACCTGGAACTCGACGTGGCGCGGGCGCTCGATGAGCTTCTCTATGTAGACCGTGTCGTCGCCGAACGCGGAGGCCGCCACCCTGCTCGAGGCCTCGATGGCCGCCTCGAGGGCCTCTTTCTCGCGCACGATCTGCATGCCCTTCCCACCGCCGCCCGCCGACGCCTTGACCAGGACCGGGTATCCCATCTCCGCGGCCTTCGCGTGGTATTCGTCCATGTCCGCGCCGCTCGAGAGCATGCCCGGAATGATCGGCACGTCCTGCGCGAGCATCGTCTCGCGCGAGCGTATCTTGTCGGCGACCAGTTGGAGCGCGTCGGAGGTCGGGCCGATGAACGTCAGCCCCTCGTCCTCGCATCGCTTGGCGAACCGCCAGTTCTCAGCGAGGAACCCGTAGCCCGGATGGATGGCATCAGCGCCTACCTCGCGCGCCGCCGCTATGACCGCGTCGATGTTGAGGTAGCTCTCGAGCGCGGGCGCCGGGCCGATGCGCACGGCCTCGTCCGCCTCGAGCACGTGCAGCGAAGCGCGGTCGGCATCCGAGTAGACTACCGCCGACGGGATGCCCATGTCGCGACACGCCCTGACCACCCGGACAGCGATCTCACCCCTGTTGACTATGAGGATCTTCTTCACGTGGTGACCTGCTCCCAGGTTCTTGGCCTACTTCTTCGATTCAAGCCACGCGGGCTTGCGCTTCTCGAGAAACGCCGACATGCCTTCCTGACCTTCATCCGAGACTCTCACCTCGGCGATGACCTTCGCGGTATAGCCCTTGGCATCCTCGAGCGGCATGCCGTAGACGTTGTCCAGAAGCTCCTTGCAGACGCGCAGAGCCTCGGGGCCGCTCGAGATGAGCCGGCCGGTGAAGTCCGCGACGCACGCGTCCAGCTCGTCCGCCGCGCAGACCGCGTTGACGAGCCCCAGGCGGAACGCCTTGGCGGCAGTCATCCGCTCGCCCGACAGGAAGAACTCGCGGCACGCGGCTGGTCCGGCGCGCATCACGACATACGGCGAGATGCACGCGGGGATCAGACCTATCTTGACCTCGGACAGACTGATGACGGCCGTGTCAGCCGCAATGACGATGTCGTTCGCCGCCATGAGTCCGGCGCCGCCGCCGATCGCATAGCCGTTGACGCGCCCGACCGTCGGCTTGGTCAACCTGTGTATCCGCTCCATCACGTTGGAGATCTTCATGCCGTCCGCGACGTTCTCCTCGAACGTGTAGTTGATGGTGTTCTTCATGTAGTTGAGGTCGGCGCCCGCGCAGAACGAGTTGCCCTCCCCCGTCAGGACCACAACTCTGACGGCCGGGTCGGACTCGAACTTCCCGTAGGCGTCGAAGAGCTCGTCCAGCATGACGTCGTTGAACGCGTTCTTGACCTCTGGGCGCGTCAGCGTGATGGTCGCGACCTCGCCCTCGACGTTCGTCCTGATTGTCGTGTGGCCCATGTCTACCGGTTCCTCCCCTACATCCTGAACACGCCGTACTTCTGGTCCGGGATCGGCACATTCAGCGACATCGCAATACCTAAGGCCAGCGCCGACCGCGTGTCGGGCGGGTCGAGAATGCCATCGTCCCACAGTCTCGCGGTCGAGTAGTAGGCGGACGCCTCCTCCTCGTACCTCTCGACGATCGGGGCCTTGAACGCCTCCTGCTCCGCCGGCGTCATCTCGTGACCCTTCCTCTTCATCTGCCGCATCTTGACGGTCAGTAGCACGTTGGCCGCCTGCTCGCCGCCCATGACGCAGATCTTCGAGTTCGGCCACATCCACAGAAGTCGCGGCGCGTATGCGCGGCCGCACATGCCGTAGTTGCCCGCGCCGTAGGACCCGCCGACGATGACCGTGAACTTCGGCACGTCGGCGTTCGCGACGGCGTGGACGAGCTTGGCGCCGTTTCGGGCGATACCGCCGTGCTCGTAATCCCGGCCGACGATGAAGCCCGTGATGTTCTGAAGGAAGATGAGCGGGATCTTCCTGGTGGTGCAGAGTTCGATGAAGTGTGCGCCCTTCATGGCGCTCTCCGAAAAGAGGACGCCGTTGTTGGCGAGTATGCCGACCGGGTAGCCCATGATGCGTGCGAAGCCGGTGACGAGCGTGATGCCGTAGAGTTCCTTGAACTCCTGGAAGCGGCTGCCGTCGACGAGGCGAGCGATGACCTCCCTCATGTCGAACGCCTTCTTGGCGTCGGTCGGAACGATGCCGTAGAGCTCCTCGGGGTCGTACGCCGGGTCCTCGGGCTCCTTGACGTCGAGTTCGAATCGCCTCGGCGCCTCGAGCGTCTCGAGAATGTTCCGCGCGATGGCCAGCGCGTGCTCGTCGTTCTGCGCGTAGTGGTCGGCCGTGCCCGAGATGCGGCAGTGCACGTCCGCCCCACCCAGCTCCTCGGCGGTCACCTCCTCGCCGGTCGCCGCCTTCACGAGCGGCGGCCCACCGATGAAGATCGTGCCCTGCTCGCGCACGATGACGGTCTCGTCGCTCATCGCGGGCACGTAGGCGCCGCCCGCCGTGCACGAGCCCATCACGATCGAGACCTGAGGGATGCCCATCGCCGAGAGCCGCGCCTGGTTGTAGAAGATCCGCCCGAAGTGGTCGCGGTCCGGAAACGTACCGGACTGGTGCGGCAGGAAGATGCCGCCCGAGTCGACCAGGTACACACACGGCAGCCTGTTCTCCATGGCCACTTCCTGCGCGCGGACGTGCTTCTTGATGGTCATGGGGAAGTAGGTCCCGCCCTTGACCGTCGCATCGTTGGCCACGACCAGCACCTCGCGTCCATGGACGCGACCGACACCGGTCACGACACCCGCCCCGGGGGCAGCGCCGTCGTACATGTCGTACGCGGCCAGAGGGCTGAGCTCGACGAACGGTGAGTTCGGGTCGAACAGACCAGCGAGCCGCTCACGCACGAGGAGCTTCCCGCGCTCCTTGTGCCGCGTGCGCTGCGATTCCGGACCACCGAGGCTCGCGGTCTCGAGCCGTCCCCTGAACTCGGAGACCAGCTCGAGCATGCGGGCGCGGTTCTCCTTGAACTGCGGGCTCTTCGGGTCGATCTTGCTCTCGATTCGGTACATCCCTGGACCTTTCCGTTGGAAACTCAGCCTGGTGCGGCCGCGCGGGCTTCCCCTTGGGCGGCCCGCTTCGCTTGCGTCGCTCGCGATGCGCCGGAAGTGGCGCATCGCGGCTCCGACGCCGCCGGCGGGGAACCCCCGCGTCCGCTCAGTAGAGTTACCTCACAGGCACGAACTTGTATCCGTAGCAGATGATCCCGGCCTCGCCCTCGTCCCGGACCTTCCGGAACTCCAGCTTGACCGGCATCCCGACCTTGAGCTCATCGAAGTCTACGTCTGCTATCTGCGCAGTCAGCCGCACGCCGTCATCGAGCTCCGCGACGCCGACTGCGTACGGAGTCTGGTCCGCGAACTGCGAGGGGCCGACCCTGATGACCGTGTGGGTCAGGAGCTTGCCCTGCTTCGCAAGCTCGACAGTATCGAACTCGCGGCCGCCGCAGCTCTTGCATACGATCCGCGGCGGGAAGCTGATCTCGCCGCAGCCCTTGCACTTGGCGCCTTCGTACCTGTAGCGCTGTGGTATCTCTCTCCAGTAACGTGCTGATGTTGACATCTCTTGCCCTCCGGGACTTCGGTGAATCGTGTCAGTTGCGGTTCAGAGCGACGGTCCCTCGGTGGGATTCCGTCGCGACCTCATCGGCGCGGCGCAAGTCTGTGCCGGCTACTCCGCCCCGAGTATGTGCACCACGCACGATCCGCCCGTCCCACCCATGTTCTGAGTCATGCCGATCTTAGCGCCCTTGACCTGGCGCTTGTCGCCCTCGCCTCTCAGTTGCTTCGTCACCTCGACGATCTGCGCCACGCCGGTCGCGCCGACGGGATGACCCTTCGACTTGAGTCCCCCGCTCGGGTTGACCGGGATGCGCCCGCCGATGGCGGTCTCGCCGCTCTCGGCACTGGCGCCGCCCTTGCCCCTCTCGAAGAAGCCGAGCGCCTCGATCGTGCAGACCTCAGCGATCGTGAAGCAGTCGTGCACCTCGACCAGGTCCATGTCGGACGGTGAGAGCCCCGCCTGCTCGTATGCCAGCTCACCGGCCTTCGCGACCGCGCCGAGCCACGCGAGGTCCTCTCGCGAGTGCAGAGCGATCGTGTCGGTCGCGTGCGACGAGGCAAGAACCTTGATCGGCTTGTTCTTCGTCAGGTCCTTGGCCATCTCGAGCGGACAGACGATGGCCGCGGCCGCGCCGTCCGTGATCGGAGAGCAATCCAGAATGGTCAACGGGTCCGCGATCATGACCGAGTTCAGAACCCGGTCGACCGTCAGTTCGAACGGATACTGCGCGTGGGGGTTCTTCGCGCCGTTCGCGTGGTTCTTGACCGACACGGCGGCCAGCTGCTCCCGTGTTGTGCCGTAGGCGTTCATGTGCGCCACGGCCATCATGGCGTAGAGACCGGGGAAGGTCACACCACTGTAGACCTCGTACTCGGCGTCGGCCGCCGTCGACAGCGCGAACGTGGCTCCGTCACCGCCGACGTCGGTCATCTTCTCGACCCCGCCCGCGAGCACGATGTCGGACGCGCCTGAACCGACCTCGAACACGGCCTGTCTGAAAGCCGCTCCTCCGGACGCGCAGGCGGTCTCGACCCTCAGCGCGGGAATCGGCCCCATGCCGAGGTAGTCCGCCAGAAGTGAACCCAGGTGTTCCTGCCCGACGAACAGGCCGCTGGTCATGCACCCCACGTACATCGAGTCAATTCTATCGACTCCGGCGTCCTTGACCGCCTCGAGAGCGCTCTCGACGAAGATGTCGCGCAACGACTTCTCCCAGAGCTCGCCCCACTTCGTCATTCCGACGCCAATGACAGCTACATCCCTCATGTCGTGTTCTCCTGTTCAGCTAGTTCCAATGCACAACACCGTGGCGTCCCACACGACGGGCTACTCGCCCTTGCGAATCTTCCCGCGGTACTTCGTGTAGGTGCCGTAGTCGATGTAGACCTTGTTCTCGTCCAGCAACGTACGCGTGAACGGCGCCTTCTCGCGCATTTTCGGCAGCGCGTCCGTCACTTCGAAGACGAACCCATCGCTGCCGGCGCCGGAGCCGTAGGAGACCATGAAGATCTTGTCGCCGGGCTTTGCCACGTCGAGCGTCGCCGTGAGACCCATCGGCGAGCTGCCCGAGTATGTGTTGCCCAGTGTCGGTGCGAGCCACCCGGGCTCTATCTGCTCCTTCGTGAACCCGAGCATCTTCCCGACTCTCATCGGGAACTTACCGTTCGGCTGGTGGAAGACCGCGTAGGCGTAGTCCGACGGCTTCGAGTTGGTCTTCTCCAGCAGAGCGTTGGCGCAGCCCGTCACGTGCTTGAAGTAGGCGGGCTCACCCGTGAACCGCCCGGCGTGGCGCGGGTAGTGCATGTACTCCCTGCGCCAGAAGTCTGGCGTGTCGGTCATGAACGAATGAGTGGCGAGCATCTTCGCGACGCCGTCGTCCTTACCGATGATGTACGCTGCGGCGCCTGCCGCCGCCGAGTACTCCAGCGCGTCGCCGGGCGCACCCTGCGACGTGTCCGCGCCGATGGCCAGTCCGTACTCGATGGCGCCCGCGTCCACGAGCCCCATGCACACGAACATCGCCTCCGAGCCAGCCTTGCACGCGAACTCGAAGTCAACGCAGTGACAGTCCGGCGTGGCGCCTATGGCCTCCGCCACCACGGTGCCGGACGGTTTGACCGCGTACGGATGCGACTCGGAACCGATGTACACGGCCCCGATCTTCTTCGCGTCGATCCCGCAGCGTGTCAGTGCGCTTCTTGTGGCCTCGACGGACATCGTGATGACGTCCTGATCCGGTGACGGAACGGACTTCTCACGGAGCATGAGGCCCTTCTTGTAGCTTGGTGCGTCGGCGCCCCAGACCTTGGCGATCTCCTCGACCTTGATCCGGTTCCTCGGGATATAAGCGCCGTAGCCGATGATTCCTGCCATGTAAACCTCTCTTCCCGCCAGCGCGTGTTGCCGTTGACCTTCCGCTAGCACATTATGTTGCGCACCATACGTATGCGACCGACGCGCCTCGCCGCCGCGGCCACGGCGATCCGGTACGGGGTCGTCCCTTCCTTCTCTGCTCTCGTTACTATCTCCGCCACTACATCGTAGACCCGCCTGGCCTCCTCGAACAGCCGCTCCCTCGGGGCGTCCGCGAACTCCGGCTCAGTCTGGTACAGCTCGGCCCCTCCTATGACGAAGTCGGGCGCGTAGAGAATGCCGCGCTCCTTGAGCGCGTCGGCGTGCCTCGGCTCCTCGAGCAGGTCGGAGGCTGCGCCCGCGACCACCTTGCACTTGAGCTTCGGGATGGTCTCGTCGTTCAGAACCCGCCCCACCGCGCAGGGGGACAGGACGAAGCAGTCCAACCCGAGAATCTCTTCCGGCCTCACGATCTTGACGTCAGGGTGGCGGTCCTGGACCACCTTGAGCGCGTCGTACCTGATATCGGTGACGGTGATCCGCGCCTCCTCACGCGCCAGCTCGTCGACGAGCAGCTGCCCGACGTCGCCCACGCCCTGGACCGCGACGTGTAGGCCCTTCAGGCTCTTGTTCCCGGTGAGTTCCCGGACGCAGGCCTTCATTCCCCACAGCACGCCCACCGCCGTGATCTCGTGGCTGCCCTCCATGGGCACGATGCTCGACGTCTCCCGACGCACGTACCGGAAGTCCCGGTCGGTCGTCCCGAGCGCCGGGTAGGCGACGAAGAGCCCCTTGAGCCCCTCGACGAACCTGCCGAAGGCCCTGAAGTACGCCTCGTCGGTCTCCTGCCCTTCCTCGGTCATGAGCACCGCCGCTCCGCCGCCCATGTCGCTGTCGAACGATGCGCTCTGGAACGTCGATATCTCCGAGAGCCGCAGCGCGTCGACGACCGCGTCTTCCTCGCGCTCGTACTCCATGAGCCTCGTCCCGCCGACCGAGGTGCCGAGCGTCGTGTCGTGAATGGCGATGACGGCCCGAAGGCCCGTGGGCTTGTTCAGGCAGAAGATCAGCTGCTCATGCCCTCTCTTCTTCATCCGATCGAAGATTCTCATCGGTCCTCGAACTCCTTCTTGTCGCACAGCTCCACCATCGTGCCCTGCGTGCTCTTCGGGTGCAGGAACGATATGCGTCCACCGTGGATGCCGGGCTTGGGCTCTCCCAGAACGCGGATGCCGGCGCCGGCCACCTCGTCGAGCGCCTCGGGAAGGTCGGGCACCTCGAACGCGACGTGATGGAACCCGGGGCCACGCTGCTCGAGGAAGTCCGCGATGGGACCCTCGCCCAGGGGCTGGATGATCTCTACCATCATGTCACCGATCTTCAAGAATGCGGCCTTCACGCCGTGCAGCTCCGACTCCTCGACCTTGAGCACCTCGAGGCCCAGCAGGTTCGCGTAGAAATCGAACGCACGATCGAAGTCCTCGACGACGATCGAGATGTGGTCTATCCGCGTGGCCCTTGCCCTGCTTCCGCTCATGCGTTCCTCTTGTCGGGGCGGCGGCTCACCCGCGCCCACACCCTCTGACCTACCAGGCCGTCTCGGACGGTCGGTAGCGTCCGAAGACTCCCTCCAGTGCCCTCGACATCTCGCCCAGTGTGGCGCGGCTCCTCGCGCACTCGAGCGCCGCCTTCATCGTGGACCTGCCGGCGGCCGCCTCGCCCGCAAGCCGCCCGAGCGCCCTCTCGACCGCACCGGCGTCGCGTTCGTCCCTGAGCTTCGAGAGCGCCGCGAGCTTTTCCTCGCGCATGGATGGGTCGACCCTGAGAACGTCCATTTTCTCAGGCTCGTCGACCTCGTAGCTGTTGACTCCGACGACGCGCCGCTCGCCCTCTTCGATCTCCTTCTGCTGGCGGTACGCGCTCTTGGCGATGGTCCTCTGGAAGTGGCCCTTTTCGATGGCGGCAGTCGCGCCGCCCATGCCGTCTATCCTCGTAAGCTCGGCCAGGGCCTCGCCCTCGATACGGTCCGTGAGCGCCTCGACGTAGTAAGAGCCGCCCAGCGGGTCGGCGACGTTCGCCACGCCGCTCTCCTCGGCGAGGACCTGTTGTGTCCTGAGAGCTATGCGCGCGCTCTTCTCGGTCGGAAGAGCCAGCGCCTCGTCGCGCGAATTCGTGTGCAGAGACTGCGTCCCGCCCAGAACCGCCGCCAGCGCCTGCACGGCCACGCGGACGACGTTGAGCTCGGGCTGCTGCGCGGTCAGCGTGCAGCCGGCCGTCTGGGTGTGGAACCGCAGCATCTGCGCGCGCGGCGAGTCGATTCCGAAGCGCTCCTTCACTATGCGCGCCCACATTCGACGGGCCGCTCTCAGCTTCGCGACCTCCTCGAAGAGGTCGTTGTGCGCGTCGAAGAAGAACGACAGGCGCGAGGTGAAGGTGGTGAGGTCCAGCCCGCGTTCCTTCGCCGCCTCGACGTAGGCGATGCCGTCCGCGAGCGTGAACGCCAGCTCCTCGACCGCAGTCGCGCCCGCCTCGCGGATGTGGTAGCCGCTTATCGATATCGTGTTCCACGCGGGTACCTGCTCAGCGCAGTAGGCGCACAGGTCCATCGCGAATCCCACCGACGGCTTCGGCGGGTAGATGTGCGTCCCGCGCGCAGCGTACTCCTTCAGTATGTCGTTCTGGACCGTGCCCCGGAGACTCCCGAAGTCGACACCGCTCTCCTCCGCCGCTACCAGGTACATCGCCATTACAAGGGGCGCGGTCGCGTTTATCGTCATCGACGTGCTGACCTCATCGAGCGGGATGCCGTCGAAGAGCACCTTCATGTCCTCGACCGAGCAGATGGAGACCCCGACGCGCCCGACCTCGCCCTCGGCCATTTCGGCGTCGGCGTCGTAGCCCATCTGGGTCGGCAGGTCGAAGGCCACCGAGAGCCCCGTCTGGCCCTGCTCGAGCAGGTAGCGGAAGCGCGTGTTCGTCTCGGCGGCGGTGCCGAACCCCGCGTACTGCCGCATGGTCCACAAGCGGCCACGGTACATCGTCGGCTGGACGCCGCGCGTGAACGGGTACTCCCCGGGCAGGCCCAGCGTATCTTCCGGTCCTCCGTTGGAGCCGTGAGCCGCCCCGGGCGCGTCGTCCGGGGTGTAGACCATGCCCACGGGAAGGCCCGAGCCCGTGGTGAACTCGTGCTTCCTCTCCGGGAACCGCTCCAGGGTCTTCCTGAGCGTCGTCTCTTCCCAGCGCTTCCTGTTATCGCCGCTGCCGCCCAAACGTCCTTCCTCGCTCATTCGATCACGATCAGCGGCTCGCCCTGAGCGACGCCCTGGCCCACCTTGATCCTGATCTCCTTGACGACGCCGTCGACACCGCTCTTGATCTCGTTCTCCATTTTCATGGCCTCGAGCGTCAGGATGCCCTGTCCGACCGAGACCTCGGCTCCGACCTCGACGGCCAGCCCTACGACCACGCCCGGCATGGGCGCGGCCACGGTCTCGCCGGACTGTGCGTGGCCCGCGTCGCCCGTCGCCTCCGCGATCCGCATGGCTCGCTCGTCCATCACGTCGGCCTCGTAGGTCTCCCCGCCGAGCACGAGCTCGAACTTGCCGCCGCGCCTGTGCACGGAGACCTCGTATGACCTCCCGTCGAGGACGAGCGAATAGACCGGGGAACCCGCTATCCTCACGACGTCGGCCGTGAGGACGCGGTCGCCGATGACGACGTCGGTCGCGTCGCCCGAGTGTCTGACCTCGAGCTCTATGGACTCGTCGGCTATGTCTACCTTGTACTTCACGACCGGCCTCTCACTTCTGGTGGAGCTGCCACCCGCCCCACGTTACCCTCCCGGGCGGCTGACGCCACGAGTTCTCGCTTGATCCGCCCGAGTCGGGCGCGTCACGCTTGTGCAGGGAACGCTCGATGTCCGCGATGAGCGCGGCCGCAACCGCCGCCACCTCCGGATCGGGCGGCTTCTTGCCCTTGTAGTTGGGGAAGAAGACCTCATCGACGAACCCGGTGTCGAACTCGCCCTTTCGGAACGCACCGCTCTCCATCACGGCCTTGTGGAACGGAATCGTCGTCTTTATGCCCTCGATGTCGTACTCGGACAGCGCGCGCTGCATGCGCTCGATGGCCTCGTCTCTCGTCTTGCCCCACGTGAGGAGCTTCGAGATGAGCGGGTCGTAGTAGACGGGCACCTCGTAGCCGCCGTGTATTCCGCTTTCGACGCGCACGCCGGGACCCGACGGCTCCCTCAGCCGCTCGATGAGCCCTGTCGAGGGGAAGAAGTTGTTCTCGGGATCCTCGGCGCAGATACGGCACTCGATCGCCGCGCCTCTGTTCACGATGTCGATCTGGGTGAACGACAGCCTCTCTCCCGCAGCGACACGGAGTTGTTCGCGCACGAGGTCGATGCCCGTCACGAGCTCGGTCACCGGGTGCTCGACCTGCAGCCTGGCGTTGACCTCCAGGAAGTAGAACTCCTTGTTCCTGTCCAGGAGGAACTCCACGGTTCCCGCGTTGACGTAGCCGGACGCCCGCGCGGCCGCGACGGCCACCTCCCCCATCTTCGTGCGAAGCGAGGAGGTCAGCGCCACCGACGGCGACTCCTCGACGAGCTTCTGATGGCGCCGCTGTATCGAGCACTCGCGCTCGCCCAGGTGGACGATGTTGCCGTGAGAATCGGCGATGATCTGGAACTCGACGTGGCGCGGGTTCTCGATGAGCTTCTCGAGGTAGATGCGGTCGTCGGCGAACGCCGACCCCGCCTCGGAGCGTGCGGCCTTCGCCGCGGACGCCAGTTCGGACTTCTCGCGGACGACGCGCATGCCCTTGCCGCCGCCGCCGGCCGCAGCCTTCATCATGACGGGGAACCCGATGCGCTCGGCCTCGGCCTCTATCTCGGTCAGATCGGAGAGCGGGCGGTCGCCACCGGGCACAACCGGAATGCCGGCCGCAACCATCGTCTTACGCGCCTGCATCTTGTCGCCGACGAGGGCGACGGTCTCGCTCGACGGACCGATGAACGCAACTCCCGCCTTCTCGCACGCGGCGGCGAACCCCGCGTTCTCGGCCAGGAATCCGTAGCCGGGGTGTATGGCCTCGGCCCCGATCTTCGTCGCCAGCTCGACGATGGCGTCCATCTTGAGGTAGCTTTCGCTGGGCAGCGGCGGGCCGATGAGATAGGCCTCGTCCGCGTAGCGCACGTGCCTCGAGGTGCGGTCGACCTCCGAGTAGATGACGGCCGAGGTGACGCCCATCTCGCGCAGGGCCCTGACGACCCTGACGGCTATCTCACCTCTGTTGGCTATCAGCACCTTCTTGAACATCGTGTCTCCCGATGGGCCAGGGGACGACGGCGCGTCCCTGTCGTGCTGCGGGCGATGCGCGCCCCGCAAGCGGGCTCTGAGTCGTCGCGCGCCGCTTGCGGCGCCTCGACGGCGAAGGAGCGAAGCGCCCCGCCCAAGGGGTGCGCATCGCTCGCGCTCGGCCTCCTGCGACCTACAGCGGGATGTTCCCGTGCTTCTTGGGCGGATTGCTGTCCCGCTTGTTCGCCAGCATCCTCAGCGAATCTATGATGACCGGCCGCGTGTCCCGCGGCTTGATGACAGTATCGATGAACCCGGCGGCGGCCGCGATGTACGGACTCCCGAATCTCTCGAGGAAGTCGTCCGTCAGCTCCTTGCGCAGACCAGCAGGATCGTCCGACGCCTTGAGCTCTCTTCTATAGAGGACGTTGGCGGCGCCCTCGGCACCCATGACCGCGATCTCGGCCGTCGGCCACGCGAGGTTGACGTCGCCGCGGATGTGCTTGCTACTCATGACCACGTAGGCCCCGCCGTACGCCTTCCTTGTTATGATCGTGATCTTCGGCACGGTCGCCTCGCAGTACGCGTAGAGCAGCTTGGCGCCGTGCTTGATGATCCCGCCGAACTCCTGCCCCGTCCCCGGGAGAAATCCCGGCACGTCGGTGAAGGTCACGATCGGGATGTTGAACGCGTCGCAGAACCGCACGAACCTCGCGCCCTTGACCGACGAGTCGATGTCGAGAACGCCAGCGAGCGCGGCGGGCTGGTTGCCGACGATGCCGACAGGTCGCCCGTCGAATCTCGCGAAGCCGACGACGATGTTCTTGGCAAAATCCTTGTGCACCTCCATGAAGTCGCCGTCGTCCACCACGCGTGCGATGACGTCCTTGATGTCGTAGGGCTTGTTCGGATTCTCGGGGACGATCTCGTCCAACTCCGGGTCGCGCCGATCCGGGTCATCGGTCGGCTCCGCCCTGGGCGGGTTCTCGGTGTTGTTCAGCGGGAGGAACGAGAGGAGGCGCCGCACCTCGGACAGCGACTCGGCCTCGCTCGCGTGGGCGAAGTGGCCGACGCCGCTCCTCGAGTTGTGGACGGGCGCGCCGCCCAGTTCCTCGTGCGTCACTTCCTCGTGCACGACGGTCTTGATGACGTCGGGACCCGTGAGGAACATGTAGCTCGTGTTGTTGACCATGAAGACGAAGTCGGTGATCGCGGGCGAGTAGACCGCGCCGCCGGCACACGGGCCCATGATGACCGAGAGCTGCGGGACGACGCCCGAAGCGAGGACGTTCCTGAGGAAGTACTCGGCGTATCCCGCCAGGCTCCATACGCCCTCCTGGATTCGCGCGCCTCCGGAGTCGTTCAGCCCGACCACCGGCGCCCCGTTCTTCATGGCGAGGTCCATGATCTTGCAGATCTTCTCGCCGTGTGCCATCGAGAGCGAGCCACCGAAGACCGTGAAGTCCTGCGCGAAGACGTAGACCAGCCGTCCGTCGACCGACCCGTAGCCCGTCACCACACCGTCGCCCGGGATGAGTTTTTTCTCCATCCCGAAGTTGGTGCAGCGGTGCGTGACGAACGGGTCAATCTCCCGGAAGCTCCCCTCGTCGAGCAGGAGGTCGAGCCGCTCTCTGGCCGTGAACTTGCCCGCCTTGTGCTGGCGCTCCACGCGCTCCTCGCCGCCGCCCTTCCGCGCAGCCTCCAGCCGCTCGTCCAGCTCCCTGAATTTCTCTTCTCGCGACATATCCTGGTGGTCTCCTGTGAGCGGTGCCGCTCTTTCCGCAGCGCGACGGGCGGATCGGTCCCACCCATCGTCCCCGCCGTATCAGGCCTCTGCGTCCCTGAAGGCGAACCTGCCCTTCCCGTCCTGCACTATCCGTCCGATGTTGCCGGCCACATCGTGATCGAGGATGACGACCCAGTCCTCGGCCGCAGCCTGCGTCAGCATCTTCTTCTTGCTCTCGATGACCTCGAGCGGGAAGAGATCGACACCGGCGATGTACGGCACGCGCACGTGGTGTCTGGTGGGAACGAGATCCGCGGGGTAGACGGCCTTCCGTGCACCGGTGTCTACGTAGACCGCCATGTGACCGGCCGTGTGCCCGCCCGTGCGGCCGACGCTGACGCCGTCGCCCACGTCGTGCGAGTCCCCGACGAAATCCAGAAGCCCCGCGCGCTCGAGAGGCACGAAGTCGTCCGGCCTGTAGGCGGCCGCACTCCTCGCGTCGGGGTTGTTAGCGGCCTCCCATTCCACCTCGTTCGCGATGTAGCGCGCGTTCGGGAACGCTGGCTCCACGCCGTTCTCACCATCGCTGGTGGAACCGGCCGCGTGATCGGCGTGCAGGTGCGTGAGAATAACCGTGTCTATGTCCGAGGGCCGGAGTCCTTCGGCGGCGAGGGCCGTCACGACGGTGATTGCGGGGTCGAACCCCCAGATCTTGAGGTCCTTCTCCGTGTGCCTGCTGCCGTAACCGACGTCGACCACAATGCTCCTGGACCCCGAGCGGATGAGGAGCGGTGAGAGCGTGAGGATGATGCGGTTGAACTCGTCGACGGGCGTCAGGTTGCCCCAGATGACCTTGGGCACGCCGCCGAACATCGCCCCGCCGTCGTACGGGAACCGGCCCGCGTCGAGGCTGACGAGTTCGGTGTCGCCGAGTCTGGTCTTCACGTTGGCCATCGGTCTCTTTCACTGGAGCGGGCCTGCTGACCGCGATCGGCCCGCCGTGGCAGTCCGGATGCCGGTGAAGCCCCGGTCCTAGCCCCTGAGCTCGTGCCCGGCCACAACCAGCTTCTGAATCTCGGAAGTGCCCTCGATGATCTCCATCACCCTCGCGTCGCGGAAGTAGCGCTCGACGGGGTGCAGCTCCTGCACGATGCCCGAACCGCCGTGCACCTGCAGCGCCTTCGGCGCCACGAACGAGGCGGTCTCAGACGCGAAGAGCTTCGCCATCGCGGCGAGCTCCGAGATCGGTTCTCCGCGATCCACGGCGGAGGCCGC
>DAOWER010000129.1 GCA_030638405.1 Candidatus Eiseniibacteriota bacterium
GAAGAGGTCGATCTCGGTCTCCTCTGCGCACGTCGTTCGGAAGGGCCCGACCCTTGTTAGGCCTATCGCCTTCGCGTACTCGAGCGCCACCCGCTTCGCGTTCCCGGTGACGTCACGCTCGACCGAGTAGGCGCCCGGCAGGCCGCTCCCCTCGACGAAGCGCTCGCGGAGCCTCAGGCCCGGCCCCATCGGCGCAACCATGACGACGTCGACGCCCGCCGGCGCCTCCACGCCCCCGAACCGAAGCGGGAACCCATGCGCGAAGAGGACGGCCGCGCCCTGCCGCACGTGCGGCACGACCACCTCGTCCATGACCTCGCGCATGACGTCGTCGGGGACCATGAGCGCTACGATGTCGCCCGCAGCGCAGGCCTCAGGTAAGCCGAGCACGCGCAGCCCGGCAAGCTCAGCCTTCGAGCGCGACAGGCTCTCCGCGCGCAGCCCCACGACGACATCGACGCCAGCATCATGCAGGTTGAGCGCGTGCGCCTCACCCTGGTTCCCGTAGCCGATGACGGCGACTCGTCTGCCCTCGAGCGGCGTTCCTGCTATGTCGCGGTCCGTGATTATGTTCATGAAGAAGGGGTCCCCAAAGAGAACATCGGCCCTCCCTGAAGGGCCGATGTTCCCCTGAAACCGTGCAATCCGACTCGCTCGCCGGAAGGAAGGCCCCGCCTACTCGCCGCCCGCGCCCAGCAGCATCCTGATCTGCTCGAGCTCCGCCTGCGCTTCCTCCGGGCGACCGAGCTTCGTGTAGATCCGCTGGAGCATGCGGTGGTACGAGATGGTGTCGTCCACCTCGATGAGTTTGATGACGGCCTCGATCACACTCTCGTAGTACTCGGTCGCCAGGACCTCGTCCAGATCCCAGATCTGCTCGGCGAGCTTCCAGTACGAGTAGTAGACCCTGGAGAGCGCGTCGATGTCCTCGGGGTCGTTGTCGAGGTGGACCTCGAAGTAGTCGATGGCCTTGCGCCAGTGCTCGGAGAGGTAGTGCATGTTGCCGAGATTGAAAAGAAGGTCCGGGAAGTCAGGCGCGACCCTTTCGATTCTCTCGTAGTAGTCGATGGCGCCGTCGTAGTCCTCGACGCCCGGGCTCGCAAGGCTGGCGGCCTTGAAGCTGTAGGCGTCCAGCAGGTACCCGAGGATCTCCTCGTTGTCGGGCTCCAGCGCCTGGGCCTCCTCATAGGCGGTGATCGCGGCGTCGTGGTCGCCGAGGTTCTGATAGGCCGCCCCGAGGTTCACCAGGCTGTTGGCGTTGTGGGGATCTATGACTATGGCCTTCTCGTACTCGATGAGCGCCATCTCGTACTGCGACGCCTCCATCTTGCTGTTGCCCTCGTTGCGGAAGAGCTGCGTGTAGTAGGCGATCGCGTTGTTGCACTCGCCGGCGGCCTTCTCATCCGGAACAAGGTCGAGCGCGGTGTGCAGGTGCTCGCTGGCCTCTTCGAGCCTGTCCATCTCGGCGTACGTGCGGCCGAGCCACATGTGAGGCTCCCACGCGCCCGGGGAGTTCTTGATGGCAACCTTCAACTGCTCGACGGCGTTCTCGTAGTCTTTCTGCTGCAGATAGACCTTCCCGCTGGTGAATGCAGGATCGCCCCCGCACCCGGCCAGCAGGACGAAAGCAGCCAGTGCCAAGAGTGCAACGGCTGTCCTCGCTCCGTTCATCGTCTTCCCCCTTTTCGGAGAGCTCACCTCTCCACGTGTATTGGCTAACCCGCGCAGTATATCCACGTCTCCGGGACGTGTCAAGCCATATGCGGGTGGAGTCAGGCAACGGACGGGCACGTCGTGACATACCCACCTAGGTGAGGAAGTCGGCCTGCTTCGGACCCAGAACCCACGGGCGATTGAAGGAAATCCTGGCCTCTGAGAGCTTCAGACGGCCCAGACACCGCTCCGACAAGAGAAAGGGGGACACAGAGAGGCGCCACCGGTAGACTGTTGGCAGGAGGAGGGCGCCTGAGATTCCGGCCGGCAGTGAACCACCTGCAAGCGCGGCAGGTTCAAGGAAGGGCGGTACCTGTGGGTAGGCGATACGCACTGCTCATGCTCGTTCTGATGCTGGCTCTCTCCGGCTGCACGAAGCATGCACCGGAGACCCACGGCTCCGCGACCGCAGCGCACTCTGAGCCAAAGCTGATGGACGGGAGTGGCAAGAACCAGGTACCCACGTGGGGCATGTGGGGTGCTCGGATGAATCTCAGCGAGATAGACCAGCTCGTGGATGCCGGCATCACGCACGTGTCGCTCCAAGGCTTCATACCCTACAAGTACTCCCCGGCACAGATGAACGACATGATCTCCTCCATCAAGGCGCGCGGAGTAACGAGGGTGGTGGTTCCCATCTCTCACGCACAGATGGACAGCGTGGCTGCGGGAAAGCACCAGGCGATCTATGACTACATCAGCGCGATCCAGTCAGGCTTCTTCTGCCTGGATGAGCCCAGGCACAGAGACCATCCGGCGGCCGCCGTTGAATCCATCGGGAACTACATCAACCGAACGAAGTTGGGCGGGCACGGGCTGTACATCGCCACTCCCTCTGACTCCTACGACGACGACTACTTCAGTACGGCGTATCGGCTGCTGCCGAACCACTACTCGTTGTCCTTCGCTGAGAAGCGGGACAGATACGTGGCCCTTGGGACGCGCAAGCGCCTCGCTCCCCTCATCGGCCTGATGTACATCGCAGGACAAAGCGGGCGTCAGAATCCTGCGTATCTGCCCAAGTATGTTCACATCAAGGGTGACATCAGCAACGCCGCGCCGTACTGCGAGGAGATCTGGTTCTACACGGTCGACAACAATCCGCACGACTACGATCTGTTCTCTCCCCACTGGCACATGGAGCAGCTCCACGACGTCATCCGGTCCTACGGGAGCTCCGGCCGTGGCGACGGGGAGGTGGAACTGACCGCCGCAGGAGGAGCGGATGGTCATCCGGTCCCCGCCGACTATGACGGCGATGGTCAGGCGGACCTCGTTATCAAGGGTGACGACGGCGTGTGGCGGGTGGATTTCGCCGAGCCCACGTTCGGAGGAGAGCTCGGTCCGGACGGGCTGGTCATTACACCCATGCCTTGACGTGATGCGCGTGGCTGAGCGGGATCTGCGCGTCGAGTCAGCTGGTTGACCGTGGCTACGGTGGGAATACTAGGAGAATCCGGCCGCGTCCCCGTTAGAGCAGCCGGTTCCCGTTGACGGCGAGTTCGTAGTGGCTGCCGAGGAAGTCGGCCGCCCTGCGGGAGACCACCATCCTGGTGAGGAAGATCTCGAAATACTCCATGACCTGCGAGATCTTCGTGTTGATCGTGAGGTCCAGCCGGATGATGTTCTTCTCCGGGATGATCTGGAGCTGCGACTTCTGGACCGCGTAGTTGACGCGGTCGTGGATGTCGAACTTGACCGTCGAGGGGTTCCGGACGCGCGACTTGTGGACGTCGGCCTTGTCCGCGAGGATGAGCGCCGCCGAGACGTTGGTCGCCGGGTCCGCGTGCTCCTCGTGGTGGTTCCCGATGGCCGACATCACCTGCATTATCTCCTCGAGCGGCATGTCGAGGTCCTTGAGGATCCCGTGCGCAAGGAGGGCGCCCGCCTGGGCGTGGTCCTCACGGTTGACGAGATTGCCGATGTCGTGCATGAAGCCCGCGACGCCGGCGAGATCGGCTTCCCTCTTGTCCTTCCCGAGTGTCTTCAGCACCTTCTGGGCCGTCCGCCCCACCCACTTGGCGTGCCGGATGCCGTGCTCGGTGTATCCGATGATGCCGAGCTGCTCGTCGGACTGCTTGATTATCGCCAGGATGTCCTGGTTCTTGCTTATCTTGTTGAACGTCAGCTGTCCCATCTTACTCCACTCCAATGTTGCTCTGGTGCTGGTGAGGCGCAGGTAGTGCTGCCCCGTTGCTCATGCCACGCGGGCGCCTCCCTGCCCTCACCTTTGAGCCGGCCCCGTGCGGCCAGCCCCATGACTGCTTGCGAAAAGCGTGCCTGCCCATGGAAGGGCAGGCGATATGTACAATGTACGCCTGTTCTGCGGGTAAGTCAAGGCCCCGAAGGAGGGTCCGCGGGACGGCATCGGGCAACCCGGGACGAGCCCGACTACCGGTGTCCCAGCACCACGAGGCCGCGGTAGCTCGACTGGCCCGCCGCGCGCCCCCTCACCAGGTAGACTCCGGACGCGACGGGCCGTC
>DAOWER010000128.1 GCA_030638405.1 Candidatus Eiseniibacteriota bacterium
CGTGTTGTTCCAGACGTTGCACAGGGAGGTCGTCAATAGCGCGCTCTCGACCGCCACGCCACCTCCGGACGCGGAGTTCGTGACGATCGAGTTCGCGAGGACGGGGGCGTTCGCGCACTGCGCGGCGTAGAGCCCGCCCCCGATGGTGCCCGCGGAGTTCCCGTCGAGCGTGCAGTTAGTGACGACTGGGTCGGCGTCGTAGACCGCGATCCCGCCGCCCTCGAAGACGGCCTCGTTGTCGAGGAACGCGTTGCGCCGGACCGGCGGCTCCGCTATCGCCCCGTAGAAGAAGCAGAACCGGACGCCGGCGCCTTCCCACGCCGTGTTCCCGGCGAACACGTTGTCCTCGACGAGCGGGGCGCGTCCCCCATCCGGAGGACCGCCCACGCCACGCCGGATGGGCGTCTCGCCGTCGGAGGGGCCGCAACTGCGGCCCAGGCCGGGAATTCAGTAGAACAATCCTCCGCCGATGCCGTTCGTGTCGTTGTTCGAGATGACGTTGCGTGCGACCACCGCGGTGCAGTTGCGGCTCATGATGCCGCCGGCGTAGGTGACGGTCGATGTGTTGTCGTCGATGACGTTGTCCGTGATGACCGGCGATGCGTCCTCGCAGAAGATCGCTCCGCCCTCCTCGTGTGCGAGATTCCGGATGAAGGCGCACCCCGTGATGCGTGGAGAGCCCAGCCTCACTCCGAAGCCGCCACCTGAGTAGTTGACCGCCGTGTTGCCTTCCACGCGGCAGTTCTCGACGATGGGGCCGCACTCCCGCGCGTAGATGCCACCCCCGTCGTTCAGGGCCTCGTTCGAGTGGATGGCGCAGTCGGTGATGCGGGGCGACGAGTACTCGCAGAGGATCCCGGCGCCCCGGAAGGCGCTACCGTGCCGCAGCGTGAACCCGACGAGCACGGACAGGGAGTCCTCCCCGCTCGTGAAGCTCGCGAGCGGGCCGGCCGTCCCGCCGCCGTCGATGATGGTGCTCGCCACGTACGCCGGGTCACCGGTCGTGAGGTAGAGGCTTCCCACTACGATGGGCTTCCCGACGAAGTCGATGGTCTCACTGTAGGTGTCGGGCGCGACCAGGACGGTGTCGCCGTTCGTGGCGGCGCCGATGCCCGCCTGGATCGTGGGCTGGTCGGCCGGCACATCGATGACAGTGGCGTGTGATGGCCCACCTGCCGCGAGGACCGCAGAGATGAGGAGGGTACTGATGGTGTGCCTGGTCGACATGAGCATGCCTCCAAGCTCTGGGTGCGTGTTCGTGATGCCTCTTACCATTCTACCGCTCCTTGGACGCCCGCCGCAACTCCTCCGGAGGACGTCCACAAGGTCCGAGAGCCCGTTTCGGCGGGGCGCGCCCGTGTGCTAGTATCCGCGGCGATACCTCTTCAGACACGCCTGACAAGGAGATACCCGTGAGCAGAAGACGCGTATTCGTGTCGATAGCGCTCGTGGCAGCAGTTCCACTCATCCTCGCCTCCTGCTCGCAGGCGCCGAAGACAGACGCGCCCACGCTCGACGCGCCTGCGACCCACTCGCTCACCATCATCGGCACCGCCGACCTTCAGGGCATGCTCGAGCCCTCGGTCATGGAAGTGGACGCAGACGGCGACGGCAAAACGGAAGAGGTCTCGGCCGGCGGCATCGCGCGCATCGCGACCCTCATCCGGGAGATCCAGGACGAGACGGAAAACCCCGTCGTGGTCGTCTCCGCCGGTGACGACCTCATGAACCGCTACTTCCACACGTTCAAGGGGGAAGCCATCTTCTCCCTCATGTCCGACGCCGGCTACGAGCTCTACGCACTAGGCAACCACGAGTTCGACAAGGGCCCCGACGTGCTCGCTGCCGCGCTCGACCACACGGAGTTCGAGTGCATCTGCACCGATCTCGCCGTCGAGGGAACGCCGCTCGAGGGACGCTGCGCCCCGTGGCTCATCAAGGACTACGATGGCCTGAGCGTCGGCTTCTTCTCGCTCATGACAGAGGGGTTCCCGTACGTCACAAGCGGCAAGAGCGTCGAGATGAGTGGCACGAACTTCGAGGTGGCGCACCGGGCGGTCCGCGAGCTGCGTGACGCGGGCGCGCAGGTGGTCGTCGGACTGACGCACGTCGGCTACGAGCGCGACCTCGAGATCGCTCAGTCCGTCCCGGGCATCGACATCATCTTCGGCGGACACTCGCACGAGTACGCAAAGACCGCGTACCGCATGGGTGGCACGTTCGTCGTCAACGGCGGGGAGAAGGGACCCTACCTGGTGCGGCTGGACCTCACGACGGACGAGAACGGTAAGCTCGACCTGAAGAGCGTGCGTTCGGAGCTTATCCCGGTCACGGGCGACGTCGCGTCGGCGCCCGACATCGAGGCGAAGCTGGCCGCCTACCAGGAGAAGTTCCCGGAGGCCATCGTCCTCGGCAGGACGGACGTTCCCTGGGACATGACGAAGGAGACGCTGCGCCAGGGCGAGTCGCCGGTCGCGAACATGGTCAACGACCGCATGCGGGACAAGTTCCGGGTGGACATCGTCCTGAACAACGCGGGCGCGTTCCGCGGCAAGAAGGTCTACAAACCGGGGCCGGTCACGGACGTCATGCTTCACGAGATCGATGAGTTCAGCAACTACGCGTTCTCGATGGACCTGGAGGGAGCCTACATCCTCGAGGTCCTCGAGCGGAGCGCGGCGAGCTTCGGAGGCGGAGGACTCCTCCACGGGGCCGGCCTCCGCTACGCGGTGGACCTCACCGGGACGGCGCAGGAGCTCACGCAGGGCGCGGACGGCAGCTGGTCCGTGTCCGTGCCGGGCGAGCGCGTCGTCGAGGCGACGGTGCTTACCGCCGACGGAGAGTGGAAGCCGCTCGATCCCGACCGGACATACGCCGTGCTCAGCAACAGCTTCATCGTGCAGCACGAGGGCGACGGCTACTTCTGGTTCAAGCGCTACGCGACCAACCTCGAGAACACCTACTCCACGTTCTACTCCATCCTCGCGGAGATCGCCGGGAATGAGGGAGTCCTCAATCCCGAGCAGCCCGACGGCCGCCTGACGGTAGCAGAGTAGGTGCGCGCGGCGCGGCCACGCACGCACCGCCCGGGTGCGCTCGTGCGGAGGAAGCAAGGCCGCCGGGGGCGCACCGCCGATACGCAGGCCGATGTGGGGCATCTCTGACGGAGCCCGGGGGTCGGGAGACCACCGGGCTCTCGCATACGTCAACTCATTTGTCAGGAAGCAAACGACGCATAAACCCTGAGGGGTGACTGCGTGTCATATATGACGTGAGGGAGGGACTGGGATCCCGATGTGAGGCCAGGGCAAAGTGAGAGGCCCCGGCCCAAGCCCTGAAGGGAGGCCCAGTTTGAAGTTCGCAAGGACGCTCGCCAAGACAGTCTTCACCATCACTCTGATAGCCTGCATGTTCAGCACCGCCGCGGCGCGCACACCGTCGGTCGAGGTCGTCGAGCCCGGCGCCGTTGGGATCGATTCTGTCGGCAGACTCCCCTCGCTCGATATAGCCGGGCCTCTTCAGACCGAGATCCTGAACAGGAGCCCGTTGGTCGACATGGGCTTCTATCCGCTCGACTCGGACCCGACGAGGAAGTCCCTCATCTGGAACGCCTTCCCCGAGCCGCTGCAGGATGAGTTCTTCGAGAAGGCGCCGTTGGTCGACATGGGCTTCTATCCGATCGACGTGACGGCGAAAGCTCCGTCTGTCGATATGGGATTCCACCCGGTCGACGTGACCGCGAAGACTCCGTCTGTGGCGGTGCACCAGCCGCTCGAGGATGAGGCCGTCAGGAAGACCCCGTCGATACAGCTCGCTCAGCCGCTGGAGGATGAGGCCGTCAGGAAGACCCCGTCGATACAACTCGCTCAGCCGCTGGAGGATGAGGCCGTCAGGAAGACCCCGTCGATACAGCTGGCACAG
>DAOWER010000233.1 GCA_030638405.1 Candidatus Eiseniibacteriota bacterium
ACGCACCGTCTTTCGGTGGCCGCGGACTACAAACGGCCGCGGAGCGGAGACAATCAGCTTCATTTCGGCGGGGAGTACACGTTCAACAGGGGGAAGATGTTCGCTTTCGGGCGAGCCGGCTACAGGTACGGCTACGACGAAGAAGGGCTGACGTTCGGACTCGGCTTCGAGTTCCCGAGCAGCGCGGAGGCCGACCTCCGTCTCGACTACGCCTTCGTCGACATGGAGAATCTGGACGACGTTCACAGGTTCTCGCTGGCTTTCTTCTTCTAGAGGAGTCGCGACGCCGTTCCTTCGGTCTGCGGAAGGGAGGGCGACAGACAGAGCGTAGATCCTGCCGCCCGGTGGCCACGGCCGCCGGGCGATTTTTCGTTGGACGGCTGGGCGACAGGCCACGGGAGGCGCCCAGTGGGACCATGAGAGTCCCGTAGAGCGCCGGCGGGCGCGGCCGCATGTGGTCCCCCCCGGGAAAGAGGCCCCCGACAGTCCCGGCAGGTCCTCGAGAGTGCCGGCGGGCCATTGGGAGAGTGGTCGGTTATTCGCTTGACATGCTTCGCGGCAGAAGCTATATTCGCCCTGAGCAGGTATGCCACGTTGGGATGTTGATGCATCCTCAAGACCCTGGTGAGGGACCTGGCGCACGAGCCGGTCCCTTTTTGCAACCTGAGGGTCGCGGAGGGTGGCGGGCGGCGAAGCCGCTCCGGCGGGCTGGACCTGCGGGGTCGAAGGCGGCCTCAGTGAGTAGACGTCGGGGGTGGTGGTAGGGCCACCGACGAGACCAGAGTCGGGCGGAGCGCAGATGCGCTCTCCGACGGAATCGAGAGGGGTAGAAGTAAGTGAGTACGACCGGAGTAGTGAAGTGGTTCAATGATGGCAAGGGCTTCGGCTTCATCACGCCAGACGACGGATCCAAGGACGTGTTCGTGCATTTCTCGGCCATCAGCGGCGACGGTTTCAAGACGCTGAACGAGGGCGACCACGTACAGTTTGACATCGTTGACGGGGACAAGGGTCCCGCCGCGGAGAACGTAACTAAGGTCGACAGCTAGCCGCCAGCGGCGAGAGACGCGAGAGTCTCCAGTTGGAAGAAGGCAGCAGGGCCGGACCGGTGTCACGGGCGGCCCTGCTGCTGTCTTGTACGGTGGTGCCGCGGCCGGACCCCGCAACAGCATCGCGCCCGGGACGTTGGAGTCCCGGGCGCGCTATCGTGTTCAGTGTGTCTGTCAGGCATCGCCCGACCGCTCGAAGGTCGGAGCGGGTGCCCGCTCTTGGCAGCCTGCTACTGCACCCTCTCTTCTCCGAACAGGGCCATGATCTTGTTCATCATGTCTCTGACGTGGATCTCCTGGCAGTAGTAGAGCGGGAAGCCGATGTAGCAGGCGTTGCCGCGGTTGTCGCCGGAGAGATACAAGACCACGCTCGGCTCACCCTCGTAGTTCATGTTGAGGTAGCTGTCAGTGGCGTAGATCTCGAGGCCCGTACCCTGGAAGCTCACAAGCTTCTCGACGTTCAGGCCGCTGTTCAGATAGTTCGCCTGCGGAGCGTCGCAGTAGAACCACCACTTGCCGATTTCTCCATCGCAGTCTCCGGAGTCGATGTAGACCGGCTCGAAGTCCAGCGCTTCTCCGGCGGGCGTCGGGACGGCTCCGTGCATGCAGTAGCCGTAGGCGTAAGGCGCGTTGGGATTGGCGCCCTCACCGCTGTTGTCGATCCGCCCGATGTGCAGGTAGTCCCTGATGAAGACTGCCGCGATCGTCGTGTCTGACTCATCGATGGCTATCGCGTACGGGTCTCCCGTGACCTGCGTCATCACCTTCGACCCGGACAGGATGATGTTCCCTCCCACTCGCAGGTAGCCCGCGAGCGCGTTGTACGAGGGCTGGAACGGATCGAAGAGGTCCCCGATCGTCGCCTGGGCGGAATCGCAGTACCAGATGACCGTGGACGCCCCTCGCAGCGCGTCGACGTCCGGCGCCATCGGCCGCCCGTCCTCTATGTGGTCGCCCGGCTCCCACTCGGACCTGTCACGCACGTATCCGGACAGGATCCTGTTGTAGAAGGCGTTGCGGTCCTCATCGGTACCCCACGCGGGGTTGGTCTCCCACAGGTTGTAATCGTCGACCACGAGGATGTACTCGTCAAGGCTCGCTTCTACGACGTCGAAGTAGATGCGGGCCCGCGTCATCACGTTGGCGTTGTCGAGCGCGCTGACGTAGAGAGAGTGCCGACCGATCGTCGGGGTCCTCCTGAAGCGTCTGGCGAAGATCGACCAGGCCGGCCACGTCGACGTGTCGTCATAGGCGTGTCGGTATCCGATGACCTCTCCGCCGTAGTCTTCTGCGGTGGCGGCCCATATGAACGCCAGCCGCTCACCCGCGAAGATGGGTTCCGGAAGGTTGTATCTGTCGGGCCAGACCGGCCCTCTGAACGTGTGCGTGCCGAACACGTTCGTGAAGATGTAGAGCTTCGGTCCAGCGAGCTCCGGATTCACCGTGAACTGGCTCACAGCGGGCGTCTGGTCCGCGGCGCCCGCGTCGTCCGTCGCCCAGACCTCGAACTTGTGCAGCCCGGCCAGCGGGCCAAAGAGAACCGATGTCACTTCCGGGCCGACCGTGATGCTCTCAGCCACGCTGGGGTCGGGCGCCACCTGAACCCACTCGTTGTCCTGCCTGGCGAACAGGCGGTAGTCATAGGACACGATCACGCCGTCGCGATCCCTGGCTGTCCACTCAAACGTCACCATGGGGCCGGTGACCGAGGCAGGACCACGGGTAATCTCGGTCTCGGGGAGCACAGTGAAGGCCGTGAACACCAGTGACTCGGGTGTCGCGTCACGAGCCCCCTCGTTGTCGACCGCTCTTACGGCGAAGGAGTGCAGGGCGTAGGCGTTCGCCTCGTCGAACTCGTTTGCGGCCTCCAGCATGAAGATGCTGTCGGTGCTCACTACGGCGCGCCCCTCCATATCTATCCACCTGCCCCACCCCGCGACGGTGTCCGGCTTGTCCCAGGCGGTCTCGAAGAAGGCGATCTCTCCGTCCGCGTCCCACCCGAACCAGTTCATTCGCACGCGGTAGTTCGCCGTGCTCCCCTCGTCAGGGGAGAACGAGAGCGTGGTCTCCGGGGGGATGTTGGCGTCGGGGGTCCCAGGATCGAACTTGCTGCAGCCGAGCAGGAAGCCGGAAGCCAGGACGGCAGCCAACATCGTCAACACCAGCAGCTTCATGAACCTGGTCATCGTTTCGTGTTCCTCCTCAAGAAGCGCTTTCGGAGCACGCTCCCTACGGTTGGCTGTCCGGTGCTTACGGGCATTCCTCGACGTAGAACTGGACTATGTTCCAGGTCTCTTCCCAGCATCCTGAACTGTCCTGGGCCCTGACCCTGAACTCGTGGATTGTGTCCGCCTGGACGTTCTCGTATGTCCAGCTTGTGCAGAGGTCTTCGGGACCGACCTGGCAGACCCTGTAGGCGTTGGCCCAGGGGTCCAGAACGAACTGATATGCGGCGACCTCCCCGTCGATGTCTCCTCCGTTCCAGATGATCTCGAAGTCGGGACACAGCGTCTCACCGGGGGCCGGGAAGATCACCTCCGATGTCGGAGGCTCGTTGTACCAGAAAACGAACGTCTCGCGGTCCTCAGGGACGGGGCTCGGACGCTCGAAGGTTCCCTCGACGTCGCGTGCCCAGATCTCGAACAGATGGGGCGCGTTGCCGCCCTGCGGCGAGTTGCGGCTTGCGATGTAGTGCGAGTCGGATTGGGACGTGTTCGATGTGAAATACCATTCGTCCACGTAGTGACCCGTTTCGGGATCGACCGTGAATCCCTTCAGGAAGTCGTTGTCCAGGTTGATCCATATCTGATAGAGTCCGCCGCCCTGCCCCTCGAGTTCCTCTTTGTCGTGCGCGGACCATCTGAACCTGATGGTGTCCCCGTCGAGAACCGTCAGAGTGCCCGAGAGGTCCAGGGGCTCGATGATGTTGCTGTCCGGCTCGAAGTTCATCACGAACTTGTAGTTCTCCGGGAAGTTCTCCGCGCCCGTCTCGTCCTTGGCCTTGACGTAGAAGAAGTGCGTCCCGCTGGAGATCGTCGGTATCGTGATGCCCGTGCTGTCGCCGTACGGCGAGAACGGGTTGCTGTCCAGTCTGTGGCTGTACTCAACGGAGGCGCCCAACCCGTCAGGATCCCAGCCGCTCCAGATGAGCCGGACTGGAGAGCCCATCAGCACGGTGTCCTTCCTGTCCGGGTTGTATTCCGGTGAATCCGGGTCGAGCGGCCCGCCGACGCGATAGAGGAAGTCTATCACCGGGACGTCGGTCCAGGCATCGAACCTCACCCTGGCCGGCGAGGGGTCGAGCTTGCCCTCGTTATCGATCGCCCGGACGTAGAACGTGTGTCGCCTCGTCTGGCCGACCGTGTCGATCAGCGCCCTGAACAGGCTGTCGCTGTTCGCCGTGAACCGCCACGGGGAGTTCTCTGCGCCGTACGATGGCACGGTGTCGTCCCATGCGAAGTGGTACGCTACCACGAAGCCGTCCGGGTCGGTCCCGCCCCAGTAGAGGTGTATTTTGTAGTTCGACGAGCCCGGGCCGCCATCCTCAGCGGGCCCCGGCGCACTGGTCAGCCGTGTGTCGGGAGCGAGATTCGCATCGACGAACACCTTCTCCTGCTTCCGGCATCCGGTCAGGAAGAGCATCGCCACGAGTGGAATTGCCAAGAGGGCCACCGCGAGCGCACCTGCTGCCAGTCTCCTGAACGACATCATGGTTGTGCTTCCTCCAGGCTCAGGGTATAACAAAACAGTCACAGGCAAGGCCTGAGACGGGCGCGACCCTTCCGGTGCCGGATGGTCGTACCCCCCCACGAAGGGTTGACCTTTTGATGGGGGGGATTCCACTAGTGATTATACCGCCCGTCCATATCATGTCAACACAAAAAGGCCCTCTGATATGGGGTGTTGTGCACCCGCAACATCTGTGCTAGTCTCGAGTTGGAACAAAACCGGTTGACAGTGGCCTCACCGGTGTGTAGACTCCCTGCGATATAGCTTGATAAGGCGCGGCCGGGCTGGCCGCACGCCTCACGGGTGTGCGGAGCGCAGGGTTGGGTCTATGACCCTGTCCCCCCTGGGCCAAGGGAAACAGCAAGCGCAGGAGGTGGCCAGAGGAGACAGAAGAGTCCGAAGTGTGTTTGAATCGACAGAGGGAAGTGCCACAGAGGAACCGCGATCCGTCCGTGGGGGACCTGTCGCGGCAAGGGGGAGGAGAAGCAAAGTAATGAGAAGAGTCTTCTTGACTGTTTCGGCGGGGCTCATGGTCCTGATGCTGACAGGCACGCTCAGCCCGCTGGCAGCGCAGACTGAAACGGCGACGGAGGCCGAGGGCATGGTCGCCATGGCCGAGAGCACGGTCGTCGATACGGGACTCGTCGACACGACGGCCGTCGACTCGCTCGCGGCCGTGATGGAAGAGGAGCCCGTCGAGCCGGAGCCGGCGCCTCCGGCGAGTGGCTCCGCGCAGAGCGGCCTTGTTGAGTTCTTCAACAAGGGCGGGAAGTTCATGTGGGGCCTCCTGATTCTGTCCATCGTCGGTGTCGCGGTCATCATCGAACGTGCCGTCACTCTGCACAAGGCCCGTGCGGATGTCCGGAAGCTGATGGAGCAGGTCGTGGGCGCGCTCAAGAAGGGCCGCCTGGACGAGGCGCTCGAGGTCTGCGCGAACCTGCGCGGTCCGATTCCTCAGATCCTGCACGCGGGCCTTACGCGCGCGAAAAAGGGGACTACGGCCGTTGAGAAGGCCATCGAGACCGCTGGTATCATCGAGATGTCCTTCCTCGAGAGAGGACTCATCATCCTTGCCACGGTCGCGAACGTCGCTCCTCTCCTCGGGTTCCTCGGGACGGTCTCGGGCATGGTCTCGGCCTTCGAGGCGATCGCTCAGGCGGAGCAGGTCAGCGCCAAGCTGGTCGCGAGCGGTATCTCCGAAGCGCTGATTACGACGATGACGGGTCTTATGATCGCCATCCCGACGCAGGTTGCGCACAACCTGTTCGTTCAGCGGATCGACCGATTCGTGGTCGAGATGGAAGACAGCGCGGCGGAGTTGGTCGACGTTCTCGCCTCGATGGATGAGTAGGGAAGACTGCGAGTAGGCGGAGCGGGATTTCACGAGACGCCCGCGCCGCAGGGAAGGCACTGGAATGGCGAAATTCAAGAGAGGATCGAAGATATCGGCCGACATGGTCGGTGAGTCGTCGATGTCGGACGTCGCTTTTCTGCTCCTCATCTTCTTCATTGTTAGCACGACGTTCCCCGAGATAGGCCTGCCCATGATCCTGCCGACCAAGGGAGGAGACGTGAAGCAGGTCAAACGGGAGAACGTCATGCAGATCGTAACGGCGAGGAGTGGTGCGTACTTCATAGACATCGACACCGAATCAACGCCGCTCTCTGAGCTCAAGGGCATCGTGAGACAGCGTCTCACGGACAACGAGAACCTGATCCTGTCCCTGGAGACGCATCCCGATGCTCCATACGGGAGTATGGTCGACGCACTCGACGAGGTGACGCTCGCCTACGACGAACTGGAGGCGGCGCATATCAGGCGAGAGCACCGGATCTCCCTGAAGATGCTCGAGATAGAGTAGGCAGGCTGGAGGTAGTCAATTGGAGCTGAGGAGGAAAGCAGGCACCGGGGCCAGAATCCCGACGTCCTCGATGGCGGACATTGCGTTTCTGCTGATCGTCTTCTTCATGGTCACGACGATCTTCAAGCTGGAACAGGGCCTGGCCATCACGCTTCCCAGGTCGACGGCCGGTGAGAAGATCCCGAAGGAGAAGGTCGCCCACATCTGGATCGACCAGACCGGGATGATCTCCATCGACGACCTGGTCGTCGGCGTGCCTGATATCGAGCCTTTGGTCCTTGCGAAGATCCGTGAGAACCCGGGCCTGATAGTTTCGTTCAACACGGATGAGCGGGCCCCGTACAGGGTCGTCAACGAGGCGATGGAGAGGCTGAAGCTGGCCCACGCACTGAGGGTTTCTTTCACCACGGTGCCAGTGGAGCAGTAGATGAAAGCGCCGTCGGCGGGGGCCGACGCGATGGCGCCGCCGGCCAAAGGCCGACGCGATTCGCTGATTCGAGGCGAGGGATAATGAGCCCATACACCGCGATACACATGACAGCAGAGCAGGAACTCAAGAACCAGTACCCGAGGATGTTCAGGTATGCGGTCCTGGCTGCCATCGGGGTCCACCTTCTTGCGTTTCTGTTCATGCCGGCGTGGAAGCCGAAGCCGTACCAGCTCCGCGAGAAGCAGGTGCTGGAGGCCATCAATATTCCGGATCAGATCTCGATACCACCGCCTCCGAAGGAGGAGGCCAAGCCGATCGTCCCGACCGAGATCGAGCCGAGCGAGGACGCGGACGCGGCCGAGACCATCGCGTCCACGGAGCTTGACGTGGAGGCTCCACCGGAACTTCCGCCGGCGCCCCAGCGGGCCGAGTTCTTCACGGCGTTCGATGAGCCGCCGCAGGTCATCAGCCAGGTCCCGCCGGTGTATCCGGACATGGCGCGGATGGCAGAGCTCGAGGGCGTGGTGCTGGTCCAGATCGGCGTCAATGAGTTCGGTGATGTCGTGGAAGCGACCATCCTCCAGGGGATCGAGGGACTCAATCAGGCGGCGATCGAGGCGGTCTACAAATGGAAGTTCAGGCCGGCGAAGCAGCGGGACATCCCCGTCCCGGTCCGGATCGTGGTACCGATCCGATTCCAGCTGAAGGGCTGACAGAGCAAGACCACGCGCATGACCTCGGCCGCCGCGATTGCGGGGGCAGGCGGGCGGGCTCAGATTGTTCCAGAACCCGCTAAACATGATGACGGAGAAGGGTGTCTCAAAGGGCAGCGCGGGCCTTAACGCTGCCCTTTGATAG
>DAOWER010000155.1 GCA_030638405.1 Candidatus Eiseniibacteriota bacterium
CTACGCGGTGTTCTCCAAGCTGGGACTGCTGAACCTGTTCCACACGAAGTATTTCCTCGTGCTCGGCATCATCCTCCTGCTCAACCTGCTGGTCTGCAGTATCGTGCGGCTGTCGGCCAGACGCGGCGTGAGCGTGTCGAGGACGACCGCGCCGGAGACCGCACGGGCCATCAGTATGGGCGGCGACCCGGACTCCGCGATCTCGCGGGCGGTCCGCGCGCTGACCGAGCGTGGCTACTTCGTCTCCAGAGCGCAGGGCGGGATGCTGTCCGCGCGGCACGGACCGTGGCCCGAGGGCGTGAGTCTGCTCTACCACCTGGCCATGGCGATAGCGATACTCGGATTCATCGTCTCTGCGCTGCACTCGTTCGAGGGCGACGTCACGCTGTACCCGGGAGAGCCGGTGGTTGTGAAGACCGGGAGCGACGAGACCGGATGGCAGAAGTTCAGGTACAGCGTTGCCGCGTCGAACTTCTTTTCGTGGCACCCGCTGGAGGCGGTGGCGCCCGACACCACTGTCTGGGAAGGCGAGGAAGTAACTCTCACCCTGAACGAGTTCATCACCCATTGGGAGCTCTACAACGACAAGTACTACCCTCGGGACTGGATGAGCGACATCTCTGTCCAGGTGACCGGTCACGGGCCCGAGGTGCTGTGGCCCTCGCGGCTGATCGAGGTCAACCGGCCACTCCGCGCCGGCGGGCTCACCTTCTACCAGATGGCCTACGAGCAGGAGTTCGACGTCGTCGTGTGGGAGAACGGCGCTGAGGCGGAGCGCGTCAGGGCAAACGCCTACGAGCCCTTCACGCTGGAGTCTATAGAGGGGATGTTCTTCCCCGGCACGATGCGCGTCGGGACGCTGTACGAGAAGTACCATCCGACGAGGCCGGTCATTCCTCACGTCTCGCTCAAGTGGCAGCCACCGGAACCGCCGCCGGAGGAGCCCGTCGCGGAGGTCGCGGCCGAAGAAGCGGCACTTGCAGAACGGCCCCCTGAGGATGAGGCGGGAGAGCTGACCGAGGCGGAGGCCGAGTCAGCGGGAATGGAACTCGCGGAGGCCGACTCCGTCGTAGCGCCCGCTCCCCCACCGCCGCCCGAACGCATCGAGCTGGGCGATCTCTCGGCGGGAGAGCCGCTCGAGGTCGAGGGCTACACGCTGACGCTCGAGAACCCGTACGAGGGCAGCGTCCTCACCTACCGCCACGACCGGGGCGTTCTGCTCCTCTACATCGCCGTCACGGTGTTCATGCTTGGGCTGGCGATCAGGACCTACTGGCCGAGCTACAGGGTGAACATCTGGATCAAGGGGACCAGCGTGGGTGCGGTCGGAAAGCTCCTGTTCCGTGGGACCGGCATGCTCGGCGAGCCGGAGGCCGCGGAAGACGAACTCGCAAAGGTCCTGGGCGGCGGCGAAGCGGCGCCGGCGCCAGTGCCGGAGCCCGAACCGGAGCCGGAATCCCAGACCGAGCCGCCCGAGTCGTCACCGGAGCCTCCACCGGAGCCTCAGACCGAGCCGTCGGAGTCATCACCGGAGCCTCAGACCGAGTCGCCGGAGCCTGCTCCTGAGCCCGATACCGAGTCTTCGCAGCCCGAGCCACCGACGGATGAGCCGGAACCGCGACCAGGCGTTTAGGCCACAGCGCGCAGGCGCAACAGGTGCGTGTCGCCGCAAGTTGTGGAGTTTCTTGGGATTGCGCTTGACTCGCTACTAGGGTGATGCTATATATGGGTTGATGTACATGACGCGGGGTGGAGCAGTCCGGTAGCTCGTTGGGCTCATAACCCAAAGGTCGCAGGTTCGAATCCTGCCCCCGCTACCAAATCAGAACCGCCCGGGCCGGAAGGCTCGGGCGGTTCGCATGATGCGGGCCTCGGTCTGACTCCGGGGGTGGTACGACTGCCGGGGGTAGGTCAGGCGGGCGGCTGTCGATCGCTTTGACTGCGGCGACGAGAGCTATCGGTCGGCGTCCGCAGGCGCGAGCGCTCCTTTGGACGACGAGCCCTCGCCGTAGACAGCCTTGATCCTGCCCCAGGTGATTGGCGCCACCGGTGTCCCGCCGCAACCCACCGGCCATGCCCCGACGAGATCGCACTCCGGATTGGCAGGAGAGAACGGCGCGCACGGGGACTCGGCGTCAACCTGGAAGTCCCCTTCATCCGGATCGCAGAAGAGCGGGTCCTTGCAGATGTTGCCGTTCACGCCGTACTGGTCGGCGATGGTCCCCACCCAGTCACCACCGGCGTTGCCGAAGATGTCGCAGCACGCGAGCTCGGCGTAGCCCTCATAGGAGGCGACCCCTGGGCCCTCCGTGCTGAAGGCGACGACTGAGTTCTCCATGACGAACTCGTAGTTGCCGGCGAGCACGGTCCCATCCGGGGACGCGTTTCCCCAGAACGTGCAATTCCTCACGTAGGTGGCGCTGATCTTCTCGGACCACAGCGCGGCTCCCTCGTGCCCCGCGGCGTTGCTGACGAAGGTGCATCGGTCGACGATGTTTGGACCAGAGATCCAGAAGGTGAGAGCTCCCCCGGAAGAGGATGATACGTTGCCTTCGAAGAGGCACTCGAGCACACTGACCTCGCTCTCGTCATGGAAGCTAGCGGCCGCCGCCGAGTGGGCTGTGTTCCGAATGAATGCGGAGTGCATGATCTTCGCGAGGGTGCCGTAGGCGAATACCGCCCCGCCCTCTCCGTCGGTCTCGTTCTCGATGAACCGGCAGTGATCGATCGTGAGCGCACAGCGGTCGGCGTTGATGGCACCGCCGTACGCCCCGTGGTTATCCGCGAAGCGACAGCCGCGCAGAACCAGGAAGGTCCCCGCGCTGCATCCGACGGCGCTTCCGCCGTTCCCCGAGAAGATGCACGACACGACGGTCGGAGAGCTCCCGCCCTCGCAGCGAATGGCCCCACCGAGGTCGGGGTAGACGGCCCACCCGCCCTGAACGGTCACTCCCGCGAGCACGGATTCCGCCTGCTCGCCCGTTCGGAAGTGGAACCCGCAGTGAGGATCCGTTTCGCTCCCGTCGCAGTCGATCACGCACGCCTCAGGAGTCCCGCCCTGCGACTGTACGGTGATCGCCTTACCGAGGTAGTCGATGTCCCGGTTCCCGTCGCCGGTGAACGTGCCGTCGGTCAGAGCGATGATATCCCCGTCGGCCGCGGCATCGATGGCCGACTGGATCGTGGGGAAGTCCCCGCTGCCATCAGGGGAGATCACGTAGGTCTCCGCTAAAACGGAGATGCAGGGACAGGACAACAGGCAGGCAATGAGTATCAGGACTCGCATGGTTGGCCTCCAGTTCCGCTCCTGAGCTACCCAGTGATTATGCCACTCCGGGGGCCGGATTACCACTGCCAGCACGGCAGCGCGACCGCATTGGGCGCAGTTTGAAAGGTACTCCAGAGGACTCCGCAGCCAGTGCTGGCGCCCCGGAAGTCCGATGCCCTTTGCATCCCTCTGGAACTGGTCTGGGGCTGAGAGTGAATCCTGCGACCTCTTCGCGGGAGCGACCAGCACCTCACCAGCCAATCCCCCAGCGCGTCCTGAATAGCCTTGTAACAGACCCCCGCTACCAAACATGAAGCCGCCGGCAGAGATGCAGGCGGCTTCGCTGTTGGGCGCCCGGAGTGAAGAGTCCGAGCGGCTCGTATGGATGAGAACGCCCCCGGAGTGCGAGTCACTGAATCACCGGTACATCGCTTTGATGGCTCCCCACGAGCTGTGCTCAACTGGCGTGTCGCAGTTCCCGCAACCCTCGCCTCGCGCGCCCACAAGCTCTCCCCAGCTGTTGCCCCCCGGGAGACACGGGGAATTGGAGCAAAGCGCGTAGTCATAGGTCACGATGTCGCAGAACAAGGGATCAACGAGGAGATTCTCAGAGCCTGCCCCACAGAGGGCGTCCGCGCCCTCAACTTCGTACATCACACAGTGGCGGAAGGTGGGATCCGCACCTCCCGTGTTGGCCACAACCCCCGGGACACCGGCAAGGGCAATGACGCAGTTCTCGATGAGAGGGGCGCAAGCGTCAAACACGAACATTTCCGCGCCCAAGCTCCAGTCTATTCGGCCCTGGAAGGTGCAGTTCCTGAAGGTGGGTGTCCCGATGCCGGCACCTGAGAGGCCAGCGATGTTGGGGCCCCCAGCCCACGAGTAGTTGTTGGCGAAGAGGCAACGCTCGAACAGAGGCGACGAATCCAGACTCTCGATGACACCGTGGGTGTTGAAGTTGACCAGGAAATCGCAGTCCTCGAACGTCGGAGAACTCTCGTTCAAGTAGATGGCGCCGTGATACCCGGTCTCATGGCCGTCGCCGTTCCTGTCGAAGACGCAGCTCGCGAACAGGCCCGTCGACTGCGTGAGGTGGGCACAAGTAGCCGTTCCCGTGTTCCACGCAGA
>DAOWER010000187.1 GCA_030638405.1 Candidatus Eiseniibacteriota bacterium
CAGTGTTGTCTTCCCGCCGCCGTTCGGTCCGACGACGGTGACGAACTCACCGCAGCCGACCGTCAGGTTCGCGCTCTCGATCACCGGTGTACCGTCGTACGAGTACGACAGGTCGCGGAGTTCCAGTGCCGGTCTCTCTGTCATCTGGCCTGCCCTTCCCGCAGAGCTTGCGCCACGTCGCGCGCGATGGTTCTCAGGTTGTCCATGTAGTCCGGCGACAGCGGGTCGATGGGAACCACCACACCTCCGATCTCCTCTGCGATCGCACGAGCGCTTCGCGTGGAGAACTGCGGCTGGACGAAGATGACGCGGACGCCCGCGGAGGTTGCGTGGTCCATCAGCCCGGCCAGCTCGCGGGCGCTCGGCTCCATGCCCCCGAGCTCGATGGGAACCTGTCGGAGGCCGTAGGCGTCCGTGAAGTACCCGAACGCCGGATGGAAGACGTAGATACTCTCTCCGGCGAGCGGTCCGAGCGCGTCCGCCAGCTCGGCATCGAGCGCGTCGAGGTCGCGCAGCAGCCCGGCGAGGTTAGCTTCAAACGCCTCGGCGTGCTCGAGGGCGAGCTCCTTGAGCGTGCTGCAGATGTTCCGTGCCTGCATTTTGGCGAAGCGGGGGTTCAGCCACGTGTGCGGGTCGGGGAGTCCTCCGTGCTCGTCGTCGTACGCGGCGCCGTCGGGGGTGGCGGAGGTGTCGCGGTCGGCGGAGCCATCCTTCTCGTCGCGGCCGTGGGCGTCCTCCACCTGCCGGCGGGGAACGCCCGCCGATGTGTCAACCACCTGGATCCCCGAACCGAGCTCCTCTACTCGCCCCAGCAGCCTGTCTTCGAATGGCAGCCCGATCGCGAAGTAGACGTCGGACTCGGCGAGATCCGCCATCTGTCTCGGTGTCGGCTCGAACGTGTGCGGCGACTGACCGGGTCCCACCAGCACCTTCACCGAGACAAGCTCGCCGCCGACCCGCTCGACGAAGAACTCCTGCGGTGCGATGCTGCAGAACGCAGAGATGACCGCTGGTGGAGGGCCGCCGCCGGTGGGGGAGTCCACAGACTCGGCGCTCGCCGGTCCCGCACCCAGGGCAAGTAGCAGGACGGCCGCCGCCGCGGGCGCTCTCATTTCTCTTCCCTGTTTGAGCACACCAGGCGCACCTCACGGCAATCCTCGCACTCCTCGACGGAGTGGTCGCTCGCCAGGTCGTTCCAGTGCCGCATCTGGTTCGGTGTGAGTGTTCCGGTGCCGCTGCAGAGCGGACACGTGCTGTCGAGCGCCGCGAGGATGGCAGTGCGTATGAACTCCGACCGATTCGCGACACCTCGCATCGCGTCGAGTAGAGTCGCGTCCGCCTTGAACGACACGACCTCTGTCTTGGACTTGGGCATGGTGTGAGGTCCTCCTGCTCAGGGGGAATGATGCTCTCGTGCGAGGTAATACCACGTAGTACCTCGAAGGTCAAGCGTGTTCGATCCAGAGAGGAGACGGTGGCGTGCGACTGAGCGCGGATGCGCGCATCTGAGGAAGCGGAAGGTGAGGAAGAGAAGGAGTGGGGCTTGACTTCGAGGTCGATGCGGTACATACTGGGAATGATTCCTATTCCTATTATTGGAGATTGGTCATGAGTGACAGGTCCGCCATCCGCATGACAGAGAGCCGCAAGGCCATCCTGTCTGCTCTGGGCAGGACGAGGGCGCATCCGACGGCGGATGAGGTCCACGCCCTGGTGCGTGCGGAGCTGCCGAAGGTCAGCCTCGGGACCGTCTACCGAAACCTCGACCTGCTGGCGAAGCAGGGTCTCATCCGGACGCTGGCAACCGCGGGCGAGCAGCGCCGGTACGACGGCATGCTCGATGACCACCATCACATCAGGTGTGAGGTCTGTGGCAGGGTAGACGACATCGAGCTCGGGAATACCGACCGGCTCGAGGAGCTGCTCATCGACGGCAGAGGATATGAAGTGCACGGCTACACGCTGCGCTTCACGGGTGTTTGCAGAGAGTGTGCTGGCAATGGAAAGAACCACGATGAGAAGGGAAGGGGGAACGAGTAATGGGCCTCAAGGGTACGCAGACGGAGAAGAACCTCCTGACGGCATTCGCCGGTGAGTCGCAGGCGAGGAACAGATACACGTACTTCGCGAGCCAGGCGAAGAAGGACGGGTACGTCCAGATTCAGGGCATCTTCGAGGAGACGGCCAACCAGGAGAAGGAGCACGCCAAGCGTCTGTTCAAGTTCCTGGAAGGCGGCGAGGTGGAGGTCCAGGCCGCGTTCCCCGCGGGCGTCATCGGGACGACCGTGGAGAACCTGATGGCCGCAGCCGGCGGCGAGAACTTCGAGTGGACCGAGATGTACCCGGGCTTCGCCAAGACGGCGCGCGAGGAGGGCCTCAATGAGATCGCCGACGTTTTCGAGGCGATAGCGGTGGCCGAGAAGCAGCACGAGAAGCGCTACAACGACCTCCGCGCTAACATCGAATCCGGGCGAGTGTTCAAGCGCGACAAGCCCGTGGTGTGGCGCTGCCGGAACTGCGGCTACCTCCACGAGGGGCCCGAGGCGCCCGAGCTGTGCCCGGCCTGCGCGCATCCTACGGCTCATTTCGAGATTCTGGGTGAGAACTGGTAGACGGTCCTTTGGATTCCGACAACGGAGGGAACAGATGCCGGAGAGAACAGGTCTGGTGACGCTCGGTGGCAATCCGGTCACGCTTCTGGGCAACGAGCTCAAGGTCGGGGACGATGCTCCGGACGTGGAAGTCGTCGACAACGACATGCAGCCGGTGAAGCTCTCGACGTTCAAGGGCAAGGTCGCCATCGTCACTTCGGTGGCGTCCCTCGACACGGACGTCTGCGATGTCGAGACCAGGAAGTTCAACCAGGAGGTCGGGAAGCTCGGTGACGACGTCGTCGTGCTGACGATCAGCATGGACCTGCCCTTCGCTCAGAAGCGCTGGTGCGGCGCCGCCGGAGTGGAGACCGTGAAGACGTTCTCCGACCACAGAACGGCGGCCTTCGGCGAGGCGTGGGGCGTGCTCATCAAGGAGGTCAGGCTCCTTGCCCGCGCGGTGTTCGTTGTGAACCGCGAGGGTGACGTCACGTACGTGGAAGTGCTGAAGGAAGTGGGGACGGAGCCGGACTACGACGCGGCACTGAAGGCGGCGAAGGAGCTGCTCTAGAGGGATCACCGAACGACGTGGCGCGCCGTCGATGCGCGCGAACATAAGGAGAACGGACATGGCAGCGAAGCTCGAAGTCTACAAGTGCGAGATGTGTGGGAACATCGTCGAAGTGCTTCACGGCGGCGCGGGAGCGCTCGTGTGCTGCGGCGAAGAGATGGTGCAGCTCAAGGAGAACACCACTGACGCGGCGCAGGAGAAGCACGTGCCGGTCAAGGAAGAAGCCGACCACGGCGTCAAGGTGACGGTCGGCAGCGTCGCGCACCCGATGGAGCCTGACCACTTCATCGAGTGGATCGAGGTCATCGCCGGTGGCAAGGCCTACAGGGAGTTCCTGGAGCCCGGCGGCGAGCCTGCGGCGACGTTCTGCGTCGACGGCGACATCGACATGGTTCGCGAGTACTGCAACAAGCACGGGCTCTGGAAGGCCTAGCACCGCACGCAGTTCTCGAGCGGGAGCGCGGGGGCGGCATGTGCCGCCCCCGGCGTTACCCCTCCTTGGGAATCTGCCCGGAGCACCCAACGCGGGAGGCGTCGTGACCGTAGAAGAAGCCATCAAGACATCGATCGAGTACGAGACCCGGGTCCGGGACGTCTACTTCGAGGCAGTGCGCGAGGCGCAACACGCGGACGGGAAGAGGTTCTTCCAGCTGATGGCGGACGAGGAACAGTGCCACGTCGACTACCTCAGAGTGAAGCTCGACCAGTGGAACAGCGACGGAACGGTGACCGCGGACGGGCTAACGACGGCCGTTCCTGCAGGTGAGGTCATCGAGCAGGGCGTCGACAAGCTGCGGGAGAAGGTCGGTGGCAAGCCCGGCACCGTGGAGATCCAGTGGCTCGGAAAGGCGCACGGTGTTGAGCGCGAGACCAGCGACTTCTACAAGCGCATGGTCGATGAGCTGCCGGATGCGGCCAAGGGTCTCTTCCGACGCTTCTTGGAGATAGAGGAGGGGCATCTCGCTCTCGTCCAGGCCCAGATCGATTTCGCGACGGGCACCGGGTACTGGTTCGACGTCCGGGAGTTCAATCTTGAAGGATAGCGGTGGAGGCGTGGGGCCTTCCGCAGTCCGCGCCGGACCCAGCGTCGACAGAGAAACCTTGGAGGGGCTCTACCGGAAGCTGAACCGTCGAGAGTTCGTGCACCCGGATCCCCTCGAGTTCCTGTATCGCTACGACGACCCCGACGACCGCGAAGTCGTCGGGCTGATCGCGTCCACGCTCGCCTACGGCAGGGTCAGGCAGATCCTGAGAAGCGTCGGAAACGCGCTCGAGCGCGCGGGTCCGCACCCGGCCGCGTTCGTGCGGAACTCGTCGCCGGACTCGCTCCGGCGCGCGTTCGAAGGGTTCAAGCATCGATTCACGACGGGGGAGGACCTCTGTTCGATGCTGGACGGAGTCCGCACTGTGGTCGACGAGCACGGGACACTCGGCGGTTTCTTCAGCACACTGCTGCAGCCCGAGGACGAAACGGTGCTCCCGGCCCTGACGACCTTCGTCGGCTCGATCACGGCGGCGGTGGGAGAGCCCTTTGGAACGTGCCCGCTGTCGGCTCCCGAGCGGGGCAGCGCCTGCAAGCGTCTGCACCTCTTCCTCCGGTGGATGGTGAGAAGAGACGACGTCGACCCCGGCGGCTGGGACGCCGTGCCGGCATCAAAGCTCATAGTGCCGCTGGACACACACATGCACAGGCTCTCACTGCTCCTCGGGCTGACCGACCGCAGGCAGGCCAACGGTCGCACCGCTCTGGAAGTAACGAGCGCATTCAGGGGGTTAAGCTCGGACGATCCAGTGAAGTACGACTTCGCCCTGACTCGACTCGGTATCCGAGATGATCTGAGCGAGGAAGCGTTGCTTTTCGGGAAGGTCGACCCGACGGCATCGTGATAGAGTGACCGAACACGGCTAAACGTGAGAAGGACGCCCGCAGACGGCGGGTCGAGCGAAAGGGACGGACCCATGCTTGATGTGAAGATGGAGAAGGCACTCAACGATCAGATAGTCGCAGAGATGTACTCGGCGTACCTGTACCTCTCGATGGCGGCGTATTTCGACGCCGAGGGCTTAAGCGGGTTCGCACGGTGGATGAGGGCGCAGTTCGCGGAGGAACAGGTCCACGCGCTCAAGATGTTCAGCTACGTCGGCGAGCGCGGAGGCCGCGTCCGGCTGGGCGCCATCGATGCCCCACCGTCCGATTGGGGTTCCCCACTTGAGGTGTTCGAGCAGACGCTCTCGCACGAGCAGATGGTGACCGGGCTCATCAACGAGCTTGTCAACCTCGCTCTCGACCTCTCGGACCACGCCACAGACAATTTCCTTCGCTGGTTCGTCACCGAGCAGGTGGAGGAAGAAGACTCGGCGGACTCCATCCGCCAGCAGCTCAAGCTCGTCGGCGACAACGGTCAGGGTCTGCTCATGCTCGACAGGGAGCTCGGCACGCGCGTCCACACGCCGCCGGCGGACTCGACCGAGGGCTAGGACGACCAGAGGGAGGAGCAGTAGATGCTGACGTCGTTCCGGGCGGTGAAGATAAGCGAGCACGTCCACTGGGTCGGGGCCATCGATTGGGAGATCCGTGACTTCCACGGGTACGCGACCAACCGCGGCACGACCTACAACGCCTACCTGATTCTCGCGGACAAGATCACGCTGATCGACACCGTCAAGGCCCCGTTCAGGGACGAGCTCCTTGCGCGGATAGCGTCGGTCGTGGATCCCTCCGACATCAGCGTCATCGTGTCGAACCACTCCGAGATGGATCACTCGGGCTGTCTGCCGGACGTAGTGGATCTGATTGCGCCGGATCAGATCTTCGCCTCGAAGATGGGCGCCAAGGCCCTGCAGAGCCACTTCCACGGACGCTTCGACGTCACGCCGGTCGAGGACGGTGGGACCCTGAGCCTCGGCAACGTGGATCTCCAGTTTCTCGAGACCCGGATGCTCCACTGGCCGGACAGCATGTTCACCTACCTCGCCGCTGACGAGGTGCTGTTCTCACAGGACGCGTTCGGGATGCACCTGGCCTCGACGGAGCGCTTCGACGACGGCGTTGATGAGGGCGTACTCTATGACGAAGCCATGAAGTACTACGCAAATATCCTGATGCCGTACTCGCCGATGGTCAAGAAAGTCCTGGCCCGCGTGAGGGAGCTGGATCTCCCGTTCAAGCTGGTGGCGCCCGACCACGGGCCCATCTGGCGAAGCAGGTTCAACATGATCGCTGATGGCTACGCCAGTTGGGCGGAGCAGAAGCCGACGCTCAAGGCCGTGGTCGTCTACGACACGATGTGGGGCAGCACCGGTAAAATGGCGCGCGCGATCGCCGACGGACTCGCGGCCGGCGGCGCGCGGCCCAGTCTCATTCCCCTCCAGGGAAGTCACCGCAGCGACGTTGCCGCCGAACTGCTCGAGGCGGGGGCGCTCCTGGTCGGAACGCCGACCATCAACAACAACATGTTCCCGAGCCTCGGTGATGTCTTCCTCTACCTCCGAGGTCTGCGGCCGAGGAACCTCGTCGGGGCCGCCTTCGGCTCGTACGGCTGGAGCGGCGAGGGAGTGTCGCACGTCAACGCCATTCTCGAGGAGATGAAGGTCGAGCTCGTGTCCGACGGTCTCAGCGTGCAGTTTGTCCCTGATGAGAAGGTGCTGGACGAGTGTCGGGAGTTGGGGAAGTCCGTGGCCGCACGCCTAACCGAGATGGTGGACGGCTAGGCGCCGCCGCCGCCCGACCGCCGCGCGAAACTGAGGCCAGACAGACGAGAATGCGCCTGTGCGCCGGGGTTTCCGACCCCCGGCGCTTCTCTCTTGTGGTCCGGAACTCAGTTTCTGAACACCCCGCCGGGCGGTCGGGGCGAATCCGCGACTCGGTCTCTGAGCGCCCAGTCGGGCGGTTGTGGCAGGTCCGGAACTCGACTCCTGAGCACCCAGCCGGACAATCGTGACAACTGCCCATCCGGCGCGAAGATAGTGCGTGTCAAGATGCCTGAGCTGTGGTATAATGACCCAGAATCTATTGGGGGGTCGGCGGCCAGGAACAGAGGGCGGCCGGCACGTGTTTATGTGCGCTCCCGTCGAGGAGCGGGGTCAGGAGGGCGTCATGAGGGTTGCTCCATGGATCGCAGCGGCGTTGGTGCTGGTTGCCGTGTCTTCACCGGCCAGCACCTTCTTCTTCGAGGAGAATCGCGGGCAGACCGGTTTCATCGTGCCGATGGTGACCGACTCCTACGTTGACGTCTCCTTCAAGTTTGACCAGATGAGCATCGACGATGTCGATGTTGACGGCACGATCTTCCAGCAGATCTCGATTCCCGGTGTCACGCTGCCCAACGACGAGGGCGCGCCCAACCTGCCGGGCTTCGGCCGGTTTATCGCCGTGCCGAGCGGCGCCGTCCCGAGGCTGGAGATCGTCTCCATGAAGAGCCAGACGTTTCACGGCATAGACGTCCTGCCGGCTCCCGACATCCCTCTCGAGACAGACGACTCGCCGCCAGAGTACGTCAAGGACGAGGCCATCTACTCCGTGAACGCCTACTTCCCCGACAGCCCGGTCGCTCTTTCAGGACTGACGAGCATGCGCGGTGTCAGTACGGTGGTGCTCGGCATAACGCCGTTCCAGTACAACCCGGTGACGCGGGAGCTCATTGCCTATACCGACGTAGAGGTCCGCGTGACCTTCGAGGGCGGGAACGGGACCTTCGGCGAGGACAGGCTGAGGAACCGGTACTGGGAACCCGTGCTGGCCGGGAACCTCGTGAACTACGAGTCCCTTCCGGAGATGCAGTTCGGCGCGCCCAACACGCGCGACACCGATTATGAGTACGTCGTCATCTGCCCGGACGATCCCGTCTACACTGCCTGGGCGGACAGCATCGTGCAGTTCCGTCTGGATCAAGGCATCGACGCCGGCGTCGTAACGCTCACCGAAACGGGCGCGACCGCCAGCGCCATCGAGTCGTGGATCAACAACGCCTACGCGAGCCCGACCCCTCCAGTGGCGATCCTGCTTCTGGGTGACTACGTCACGAGCGGAGGCACGACGGGGGTCACGTCACCCATCTACAACAGCTATTGCGTTTCCGACAACATCTACGGCGACATCGACGGCGACCACCTGCCCGAGATCGCGATGGCCCGCATGACGGCCAAACCGTCGAACATCGAGACCCTTGTTCGCAAGGCCATCGACTACGAGCGGAATCCTCCGACCAATCCCGACTACTACGCGAATCCCGTCATGGCCTGCGGCTGGCAGACGGAGCGGTGGTTCCAACTCTGCACCGAGATCGTCTACGGGTACTTCGCGAACGTCCACGGGAAAGAGCCGGTCAGGGAATACGCCATCTACTCGGGCTCGCCGGGCGGTGCATGGTCGACCAACCCTAACACCTATATGCTCATCGACTACTTCGGTCCCGAAGGACTGGGCTACGTGCCGCTCGATTCGAGCCACCTGACCGACTGGGGAGGCGACGCCGCGCGGCTGAACGCAGACATAAACAGGGGCGCATTCCTCGTGCAGCACCGCGACCACGGGAGCGAGACCGGCTGGGGAGAGCCCGACTACGACATCAACGACCTCTCGGGTCTCAGCAACGATGATCTTACGTTCGTGTTCTCCATCAACTGCCTGACGGGCAGATACGACTGGTCGAGCACTTGCTTCGCCGAGGCGTTCCACTGGATGGACCATGGTGCGTTCGGTCTCGTCGCGGCGTCCGAGATCAGCTACTCGTTTGTGAACGACACGTACATATTCGGCCTATACGACGAGATGTGGCCGGACTTCGACCCTGGCTATCCGGCTGCGGGGCGGTTCAACGAGCCGGTCGGTGAGCTGAGGCCCGCGTTCGGCAACGCGTCCGGCAAGCACTATCTCTGGGCGTCCAACTGGCCCTACAACCCGGGAGACAAGCAGGTCACGTACCACCTGTTCCACATGCACGGCGACGCTTTCACCCGTCTGTACTCCGAGGTGCCGCAGCCGCTCACTGTCGCTCACCAGGGCGTGCTTCCGATCGGAGCAGCGACGTTCAACATCACGGCCGACGCGGGTGCCATCGTGGCGCTCACCATCGACGGTGA
>DAOWER010000271.1 GCA_030638405.1 Candidatus Eiseniibacteriota bacterium
ATCCGCATCAGCACCCTCATCGGGATGTGCTGGGAGGTGAAGGCCGAGCCCATGTGGTTGTTGGCGCCCACGGCGTGTGGGACGTCGTCAAGAGCGGCGTCGATACGCCGCGTGAGCTGTTCCCTGGTATGGTCTGTGATCAGAGCCCCTTCGCCCGGGTCGGCTTCCGGGTACCCCTTGGGTTCCATGGGAATGTGGACGAGGACCTCCTTCCCGGCGTGACGGGCCGCGGCGGCCATCGTCGCGGTGTAGGGGCAGTGCGGCAGAACGGATATCGTGATCGGAAAATCCAGGTCAAGGATCCCCGTGGCCACCTCGGAGGCGTTGTACCCGAAATCGTCGATCACGATGGCTATCCTGGGCGCCGCGCCGGGGGCGAGTTCCTGGTCTGCCTCGGACCGACTGGACTCCAGCAGCACCAGCGAGTGGGTTTCGATGTCGCCGAACCCGATGCGCATCGTCAGCGTCTTGAGCCCCCGCCAGTCCGGGCCTTCTTCTCCCGCCCGGATGACACGCCCCCCGGTCGCGCGAATCCGTCTCGTTATCGCGAGATTGCACTCGTACGTGCTGATGCCGTAGGGGATGCGCCCGGTCTTCTTCTGATGCGTCCAGACGTAGTGTTCGCTCTCATGCTCCTCGGACTCGCTCGTCATGCCGGAAGTCCCCAGCTTGACCAGCACACCGTCAATCTCGCGATCCAGATCTGCCACGACGCCGGCGAGATCTCTGGGGCCACGGTGCCTCGCCGTGAAGGACCGCAGCCGTCCGCTCGTGACGAGCTCGGTGACGCCCAGGATCACGACGAGGGCGGCCGCTATCGTCACGGCCCAAATGCGCACGAGCGAAAAGACCCTGGCCCGCCTGGTCTCGCGCGACTTGCGTGACTGTCCTCTGGGCACGGAACTCCACCTTCTGTGGGGTGGCCGATGCCACCGGATGAACGGACGGTGCGACGGAGACGGCACTCGTGTGGCATTCTAGGGCTCGCCGTGGGACCAGTCAAGAAGGCGCGTGATGGGGTGCCCCCCGTACAGACAGAAAGGGGGCGGCCAGACGGCCGCCCCCTCGTATCGTTCTGAAGGAAAGCTCTACTGCAAGAACATACTCTTGAGCTCGCTCAGCGAGACGTGCTCGACGTTCGGGTCGTCCCCCACACCGCCACCCCCCCGCGTATCGAGGTCGTACCACAGGTAGACCTCCCACCAGATCTCGCCTTCCTCACCCTGCTGGTCGATATCCACGCGGAAGTGGTACTCCGAGTCGGCCGTCGCGAGGTAGGTCAGGCCTCCGTAGAGGTTCACACGAAGGTCGACGTCCTCGACGTAGATGTAGACATCGTCTGAGGGGTCGTTCGGAATACCCTCAACGTACTCGATACTGACGTTCGTCAGGGTGAGCGTGATGCTCTCAACGTCCGAGTTCTCAGCGAACATGTTCTCGTGCATGTTCCCCTCGTCGCTCTTGTACCACTCCGGGGGGATCTCAAGATCGGGATTCTGCACGTCGTCTTCGCTCGGATAGAAGATAAAATCCTCGGACAGGCAGTCCAGGTACTCGGCGGCGTTCATCCAGATGTACGCCGTCTCGAGATTGTGCACGACATCATCCGGCGTGAGCCGGTCGCGGTAGTCGGCATTCGGCGGATCCGTCGGATCACCGGGGTCCGGAGCGAAGGGATTCCAGCAGCCACTGAGGGTCAACGCAAACACGGCCAGCAGCACGGAAACCGCCAGCCTCCTGATGGGAAACCTCATCATCTTATGCCACCTCCCGTTGTTTCCCCACTCACACAATCAGTAATTATATCAAGAACCCGGGCCCGAGTCAAGAAGGCTGTGGGTGTTTTCCCTGCGGCGCCCGGTGAACAGCAGCCGTAATCGCCCTGCCAGCGGGCAGTTTCCAATCTTGAGGTAGCTTGCAAGCAACGTGCCTGAGTCCCGCTTGTCACCCTCGAGGCTCCTACCCGCGGTAGTCTCCCCTCAGGACCCCCCAGGTCTCGCTTCCGCCGGGATTGGCCGCCCTGCGGTCGACCCACCTGAAGATGGACCAGAGCTCGGTCTCATCGCGCCTCATCCAGAATGTCACCTGACCGCGGTAGGTCACCGACTCACCGGGCTGGTGGTCGCCGGATTGCCAGACGATGGTCAGCTCGTAGTCCTCCCGGCGGTAGGTCTCGTCCTGGGTCTCGTCCGGCTCGTCCACCGTGGAGAACGACAGGTCCATGCCCTCGGCGCATTCCAGGAACACGCCGGCGATGTACGTGGCCTCGTCATCTCTCCTCCAGTTGGCGTAGCGGTCGTATCCCTCCTGCCCGGCGTCCAGGGAGTCCTGGGGATCGACGTGGAATGTGAAACTGTCAGCGGGGCTGTCCATAATGAGGCAGTCCATGTAGTTCGAGATACCCTTCCCAGCCAGGGCGGCCGCGAGGTTCTCGAGGACCTTGCTGGTGTCCGTCGGGGTCACCCACGGGATATCGCCGCCCTCATCCGGCGGCCCGTCCGGCTCGCGCGGGCTGAAGATGCAGCCGGACATGGCAATGAGAAACGCGCCGGCCACGAGCCAGATCAGCGCCGCCCGCGCCGCCGCTCGCGCCCGCGTCCACGATGTGCCGGACGTCTCGCCTAGAAGGTCCGAGTGAGGTCCGCCGAGATGTTCCATACTTCACGCTGCCTCTCGCTGATGCTCGTGGCGTCACGATGAGTCCGGGCGACGCTTATCTTCAGGATTGTCCCGTCGGATAGCGTGTAGTCCGTGCTTGCCCTTCCGACGATGCTCGTGTCGAACCTGTCCCAGACCAGAGTCTTGCCTTCATCTTCGATCTTCCACTTGTTTTGGACGTTCAGATTCTGTCTTACTTCAATCGCTATCAGGTCGCCTATCTTGTAGTTCAAGCTGAGGCCCAGCACCTGATCCACGCGCTCGCTGTTCTTCCCGTAGCCCTCGTTGCCGTGCGCGTCCTCGACGTAGGAACCCTCGTCCTGTGAGCGCCAGGTGTGTTCCAGCCCCAGTTCCAGAGGAGTGAACGGCTTCCAGTTGAGACCGGTCTTGATGGACACGTTCCGGATTAGGAAGTTCGCGGTGGTGTCGTACTGGTAGAATGTGTAGTCCGCCGAGAGCCGGTACCTCTGGCTGGCTCCGAAGTGAGGCGTGAACGACTTCCGTATGAAAGGCTCAACCGCGAACTTCTGTGTCGTCTTGTTGTCCCCGGTGCGTGAGCGCCTGATGTAGATGAGCTGGTCCTCTCTGACTTTGACCACAAGCCCGGTCGTGATGTCATTCCTCGCCCTGTAGTTCAGGGTGAAGGTCGCCTCTCTGTCGAAGAGGTCTCGGTCCTGGTCGTTGGCCTCGACGTCGTCGTACTGGACGGACAGGAGGCTCATTCTTCCACGGAGCGACGCGTCGAGCCCCTCCCGGAATGTGCGTGACAGGCTCATCGACAGCGTGTTGGTGTAGTTGTCGCCTGTCCGCACGTCGAAGTACTCGCTCCTCTTCCGATTGGAGCCCAAGTCTGCCTTGAACATCGTCTCCCCGGCATCGTAGGTGATGTGCGCCTCGACCCCGCGCGCCGTGATGTCGTTGTTCCTCGAGGGCTCGACTCTGTAGTACTGCTGGTTCCGCGAGTAGTCGAATCCGAGCTCCGCATCGAGACCCTCGAGCAGCTGCAGGTCCGCCGAGATGTCCGCGGATTCACTCTCGCGCTCCTTGAGCTCGGTCTGCTCCTCCTTCGGGTACTCCTGTGCCCCGGTGGACCTCCGCACGTCCACTCCGAAGCTGTGCACGTGCCACTTGTAGTCGATGCTGCCGGACAGGTCGTGGCTGCTCGACTCGTCTGTGCTCTCCAGGTCACCCTGCTGCGAGTCGAGCAGAGAGTGGCTCCCCGCATACGAGAACGACGTGTCCAGACCCTCGATCGGCGAAAGGCCTACCTTACCGGTGATGCCTTGTGTAGAACCCTTGCTCTTGACGTTGGTGTACTTGTTCTTCTCCATTCCCGCCGTCGCGCCTAGCGACACGTCGAGGTCCTCGATGTAGATCTTGTGATACGACGTGGAGAGCTTGATCGACTCCTTCGCGCGCGCGCTTCTGGTCTCGTTTGCTTCACCCTCGTTCTGAAAGTCGACGTGCTTGTTCCTGCGGAATTTCAGGCCGGTGGTGATGGCGTCGGTCACGCGCATATCGAGGCCAGCGGTCCAGATCTCCTGCTGGTTGAGACGGTTGGACGCATCGTTTGCGCGCGAGTTGAGATTGGCGGTGGAGCTGAAGGATATCTTCCGGGTGATGGGGTAGTTCATTACGAAGCCGTGGGTCCACGAGGCGACGTCCTGATCGCGCCTGTGCTCGAGGCGGTAGTTGGGGTGAAACTCCCGATACTGCTCGTATCCATCGAGCAGCTCCTCGTCCCCTTCCTGCTCGCCGGCGGGCGCATTTTGGAACGGCCGTTCGTCGGCACTGCCCTCGTCGCTCTCGCCCTCTTCGCCCTCCGCTGACGCCTCACCGTCGGTCTGCTCCTGCCCCTCCCCGTCGCCCTCCTCGTCGTCCGCCACGGCGGGCGCGACGGCGAGAAGTACGGCCAGGAGGACCGTGAGCGGCAAGAGATGTCGCGTCGTTATGCGCGGCATGGTGCGGTCTTCCTCCGCTGAACGTGAGAGTCATGATGTGTGCGCGCCCGCGTTGTGCGTTCGAGGGCGCGAGCTACACGCGATCCTCACCTCGACCGTCGCCCGTGAGCGCACGGGCCAGGTCGTCGAACTCCTCCACCGACAGCGTCTCGCCTCGACGGGACAGGGCAATGCCCGTCGCATCCTCGAGTTCAGACGCCGTCCGGCCTCGTTCACTCATCAGTTCCTGCAGGGACTGACGAAGCATCTTGCGCCGCTTGCCGAACGCGGCGCGAACGACGGCCTCGAACGTGTCCGGATCACTCCGGCGCCAAAGGTCGCCCGCGAACGTGATCTCGATGACACCCGAGTCCACCTTCGGCCGCGGATGGAAGCAGGTTCTCCTCACCGTGAAGAGCCCCCGGACTCGAGCATGGTATCGCGTGACCACCGACAGGCTCGAGTAGTCGTTCTCACCGGGCTCGGACGTTATCCGCGCGCCCACCTCCGACTGAACCATCAGCAGGCACCGGGCGACACGGCCTCGCTCGTCTGTGAGCCGGCGGACGAGCGGACTCGTAACGTTGTACGGGATGTTGCCCACGACCACAAGCCTGTTGACACCGTGGTGTTCCGCCGCCCCGGCGAAGTCGAAGTCCAGAATGTCGCCGACAACGAGCGTTATGTCCTCGCGTTCGCCATACTCGGCCCTGAAGGCACGGGCCACGCCTGCATCAATCTCCACTGCAACCACATGACGGGCCGCCTGCGCAAGCCCAAATGTCAGGGCGCCGAACCCGGGGCCTATCTCCACCACGACATCATCGGGCGAGAGCCTCGCCGCAGACACGACTTTTCTAGTTACGTTCGCGTCGGACAGGAAGTTCTGGCCCCTCTGCCTGGAAGGCGCCAGCCCGTACTTCTCCAGCATCAACGCCGGCGGCGTAGGACGCACCGCGGCCTCTTCGTTCGGCTCACAGCCGGACCCGCTGGCGTAGCTGCCGTCATCGCCCATCAACGCACCCTCAATGGAACGCCGAGCTCGGCGGCGACCCGACGCGAGGCTTCGATGTCGATCTCGGGGACGTCGACAACACTGACGCTCACGTCCAGCCCGGCCTTCACGCTCTCACGCACAAAAGCGAGCACGTGCTCGTAGGCCTTGCCTCCGAACCGCGAGCCGCAAATGCGATCGTAGGTCTCGGCGTCCTGAGCATTCAGGCTGACGGACAAGGCGTCGACGACGCTCGCCAGCTCGGGCACGATGTTCCTGTTCCAGATGAGGTTGCCCTGACCGTTGGTATCCACGCGGACGCGCGCCCCCTGCGCCTTCAGCCTTCGTCCCACCTCCAGAATGACGTCGAGCTTCATCGTGGGCTCGCCGTACCCGCAGAACACTATCTCGCGATACCGACCTGGGTCGCCTATCGCCGCCATCACCTCATCGGCGGTCGGCTCGGTCCTGAGCTTGAGATTGTAACCCCACAGTGTGTCGGTCTGGTTTCGTATGCAGAAACTGCAGCTGTTCGTGCACTGGTTGGTGACATTGAGGTAGAGGTTGCCCCACATCTCGTAGGCGATCGACGGCTCGATCACGGCCGGAAAGCCGAAGAGCCTCGTGCTGTTCCCGGTCGTCGCGCGCGCCAGGTCCTCGACCGACATGCCCCGAATCTCGGCTATTCGCTCCGCCACCAGCGTGACGTAGGAAGGCTCGTTGCGTCCGCCCCGGTGGGGTTCCGGTGTCAGCCACGGCGCGTCCGTTTCGAGAAGGAGCCGCTTGAGCGGAACGGCCTCTGCCACCCGGGCCAGCCGTCCTCTCGCGGAGTATGTGACCGGGCCGCCGATTCCGATGTGGAACCCGAGCTCCACGACGCGCTCCGCGTATGCGGCGTCGCCGGGAAAACAGTGCATCACCCCGCCGACCTCACCCGCCCCCTCGTCGTCGATGATGGCCAGGACATCGTCGAGCGCGTCCCTGTTGTGAATGATGAGCGGGAGCTTGAGCTTCCGGGCAAGTCCTATCTGCCTTCGAAACGCCCACTTCTGGTCCTCTCTCGGGGAGAGGTCGCGGTAGTAGTCCAGCCCGGTCTCACCGACGGCAACGACCATCGGGTGCGATGCGAGTTCGGACAGGTGCGCCAGGAGGTCGTCGGTAAGGGAAGACGCGCTGTGGGGGTGCAGGCCCACCGACGCCCGCACGAACTCGTGCTCCTCCGCGAGCTCGATGGACGCTCGGCTGGTCGCAAGGTCGAAACCCACATTGACCATGAACCCGACGCCGGCGCCCAGGGCCCGGGCGATGACTTCCGGCCTGTCTTTCCGGTAGGCCTTGAGATTGAGGTGGACGTGCGTGTCCGTCAGGAGCGGAGACTCAGGCTCGCTGTCGGCGCCGATACGCTCGCTCCGCGGCACTAGCTCACCCTGGTTCCGGGAGGCAGTTCCTTGTCAGGACCGACAAGAGCGATTCCTCCCTCCCCAACGGCCGCGAGCAGCATGGCCTGGGACTCGATGCCGCGTATCTTGGCGGGTTCGAGGTTCGCCACAACGACGACCGTCTTGCCGATCAGCTCTTCGGCCGCGTAGCCTTCCGCGATTCCGGCGACCATCTGCCGCTGATCCCCGTCACCGAGGTCAACGGTCATACGGACAAGCTTGTTCGTTCCCTCAACCTTCGCTGCGTCCATGATGCGCGCCAGTCGAAGGTCCAATTCCTTGAATCGATCAAAGGACAGCATCTTCCGGTCGCCCTCCTCCTCGGTAGTTTCTGCTTCTGGGGTTCCCGTTCCGGCAGTCTCCGCGTCTCCGGTCGCTTCGCCACCCGCCGCGATGTCGAACGTGTGCGCCAGCTCTTCGTCGGAGTACTTCGGGAAGACCGCCGCGGGTTTGTGTATCTCGATACTCTCCGGCCAGCCGGCGCCCCAGCGCAGGAGGTCCGTGAGCGACGCCTCACCGGGGCTCAGCGTCAGCCCGAGCGACTTCAGTATCTCCTCACTCTTGCCCGGGATGACGGGCCACGCCAGGACAGCGACCTGCCGTATCGCCTCGAGCACGGAGAAGAGAACGCCGGGGACGCGCTCCGGATTCTCCTTCGCCAGAACCCACGGTTTCTCTTCCTCTACATATGCGTTCGCTCTTCTGACCAGCTCCCAGATGGCCGCCAGCGCTGTCTGCGGCGCGTAGCCGTCCATCGCCTCGATGACCGCCTCGCGTGTCGTCTCGGCCAGCTCGGGCAGTCCGCCAGCCGCCGTGGTATCTCGAGCGGTCGCACCGTCTATCGTCCCCCCGAGGAACCTCCCCACCATGGCGGTCGCCCTGGACACGAGGTTCCCGAGATCGTTCGCCAGCTCGGAGTCGTAGCGCGTGCGGAAGTGTTCCCACGTGAAGTCGACGTCGCGCCCATAGGTGCCTTCCCGCATGAGGAAGTACCTGAGAGCCGAAGGTCCGAAGACGTCCGCCGCCTCGAGAGGATTCACGACCACGCCGCGGCTCTTGGACAGCTTCCGCCCCTTGAAGTACACGAAGCCGTGTCCGTAGATGGTCTTCGGGAGGGGGATGCCCGCACTCATCAGCATCGCCGGCCAGATGACGCAGTGGAACCTGGTGACGTCCTTGCCGATGATGTGCACGTCGGCGGGCCACCATTTCGCGAACCTTGCATCGTCGGTGCCCAAACCGACGCCGGTGGCGTAGTTCGTGAGCGCGTCGACCCAGACGTATATCACCTGCGACTCGTCCATCGGAAACGGCGCGCCCCAGTCTGTGCCGGCACGCGTGACGCTGATGTCCTCGAGCCCGCCCTTGATGAACTGGACGATTTCGTTCTTGCGCGACACCGGCTGAATGAACTCGGGGTGTTTCTCGATGTGCTCGAGGAGCCGGTCGGCGTAGCTCGAGAGGCGGAAGAAGTGGTTCTCCTCCTGGATCCACTCGGGCCTGGTCCCGTGCGTCGGGCAGTTGCCGTCAAGGAGGTCCTTCTCCCGAAGGAAAGCCTCGCAGGATTCGCAGTAGTACCCCTCGTAGTGCCCCTGGTAGATGTCGTCCTTGATGGCCTCGAAGAGCTTCCTCAGGCCGACGACGTGATCGTGCTCGGTCGTCCGGATGAAGCGGTCGAACTTGATCTCGAGCTTCTCCCACACGCGCCGGAACACGGTCTCCATCTCGTCGCAGTACGCGAGCGGGTCGACGCCCTTCGCCTTCGCAGAGCGCAGCACGTTCAGGCTGTGCTCGTCCGAGCCCATCTGGAAGTAGACCTCGTCTCCCAGGAGCTTGCGGAACCGGGCGAACACGTCCGCCGAGATCTTCTCGTACGCCGTCCCTATGTGCGGTGGGCTGTTGACGTAGTCTATGGCTGTGGTTATGTAGTACTTACCCGGCATTCTTCCTCTCTTTGTTCCCACGCCTCTTCCGCCTGCCCCGCCTGCCCCCGCTGCCCCGTTCGCTCTGCTCGCCGCGCTCTTTCCGCCCGTCCCGCTCCGCCCGTCCGTCCTGCTCTTTCCGCCCTTCCTCCTCCGCCCGTCCGTCCTGCTCTTTCCGCCCTCCCTCCCCCGCCCGTCCGTCCTGTCCTTTCCGCCCTTCCTCCCCCGCCCGTCCGTCCTGTTCTTTCCGCTCGTCC